>PXDL01000481.1 GCA_003566395.1 Balneolia bacterium
CTCAATCTGGATAAAAGGATACTGTTCATTCTGGATAATCCTCTGATTCCCGATCAGTTCCGGGACCTGCGGCCAGATTTGGAAAACCTGTAGTCCGGCTTCCTCCGGTTTCCATCCGCTGTTGCTACTTAATACATCATCGTTATGCATATTTGAAGCATATAGTTCAACTAACTGGGCCCTAATGAGATGGGGTCCGGTCAGTAGATTCGCATGATCCTCCGGCATTCGGATGCAAAATGTACTTAAAGGTCAAGTCACAGCATGATAGATGTTGACAACATTTTTCAGCAAATAGCGCTTTTCCGTCATCATTTATTCTCATTTAGAGACAATCGGCCGATGTGGCTAATGATTATTTTTTCTTCATCCTTATAAAAGCGCTTTTAAAGAGGCGTTTTCAGGCTTTATTTGTGAAACATTTAAAGCAATAATAAACAGTACTATATGATGCAGATTACCGCTATTTATACCTAATCCGGAAAGATTTACCACTATTGTGAAAATTTATTTCACATTTATTGCAACACCTGAAAATATTCTCTATTATGATCAAAGCGAAACATTATTTTACCTAAAACCCAGCATCTGTTATGAAAAAAGCCCTTTTAATTTTCTTTTTAATGATTGTGGCCGCTACGCTTGCATCTTTTGATGTGAATGCTGCTGCGATCGATGATGAACTGCCCGTTCCGGTCGGTTTTGTAGTTAATCCCGGCGGTTCCGGAGAGATTTTTATTGCTTCAGGACCTCCCCCCGCAGACCTCCAATACCGCATCTTTTATTCCACAACAGAAGACGCACCCGAAGATCCGACAACCGCTACCGAATACGAATTCGGGACATTCCCGGGCGATGGTGGCGGAACCGGTCCTTTCGGCTTCACTATAAGCGGACTTGAACCAGGAACCGAATATACCGTATGGCTTTACCACTACGATTCTTCAACAAGTACATTCTCTCAACCTGCCGTCGGTTCTGCCGTTACGGGCGGACAGCCGGGCGAAACGCCTCCCCCTCCAACTCCGGACGGATTAGTCGCTGAAGACAACATCGGCGGAAACCCGGTTGACGCAGGTGAAGTTTTCCTCGCCATCGGCCCCAACAACGTTGGCGAACCGACTATCGAATATCGTTTGTTCTACTCCCCTACAGCTACAGCCCCGGGCAACCCGATTGATGCAACCGAGTACGAATTCGGCACAACTCCCGGCGACGGTGACGGCATAAATCCGTTTGGTTTTGTTCTTGCAGGCCTTGAAGCCAGTACCGAGTACACGTTCTGGATTTATCAGTATGACACCGATTCCGAACTTTTTTCTGAAGGTAATTCCTCTGCTTCTGCAGTCTCAGGCGGAGAATCTTCCGGCAACAATGAACCCGAAGCTGCGGCTCCGCTTCCGACCGATGATCCTGAAGATGTAATCAGCCTTTTTAGCGCCGCTTACGACGATGTACCTGTTGATACCTGGAAAACAGAGTGGTCAAATGCAACTTATGATGAAGTTGTTATTGACGGCCGTACTATGAAGAGATACACCAGCCTGGACTTTGTGGGAATCGAAACGGTTTCAAACCAGATTGATGCCGGTGATATGGAGTTCTTCAACATGGATGTGTGGACCCCGAACATGGATGTTTTCCGCATAAAGCTTGTTGATTTCGGCCCAAGCGGCGAATTCGGCGGTGGTGACGACACCGAGCATGAAATTGTTTTCGAAAACCTTGCTCAGGGTGAGTGGGTTACGCTAAGCATTCCTATGTCCGACTTCACAGGCTTACTTAACAGAAACAATATTGCTCAGCTCATTCTTTCCGGCACTCCTGTTGGTCAGGGTACGGTTTACATCGATAACATATACTTTAGCGCAGACGGGGAAGTCACACCTACTCCTCCACCTGCACCGGACGGTTTTGTAGTATCCGATATGATCGGCCCTAACCCGGTTGGTCCCGGCGAGCTTTTCCTGTCCGCGGGCCCTAATAATGTGGAAGAAGAAAACATCGAATACCGCTTGTTCTACTCCACAACGGCCGATGCCCCCGGCGATCCGACTACGGCTACCGAATATGAATTCGGAACTACAGCCGGCGACGGCGACGGCGTAGGCCCGTTCGGCTTTGCTTTGAGCGGCCTCGAAGAAGGCACCGAATACACAGTGTGGCTCTATCAGTATGATACCGAGAATGAACTGTTCTCCCAGCCTGCTTCCGGTTCAGCCGTTTCAGGCGGCGAAAGTGGTCCGCAACCCCCGGCAGCACCGGCCGGATTCCAGGTGACCAATATGATTGGGGAAAACCCGGTTGGTCCGGGCGAGCTTTTCTTAGCCGCCGGTCCTAACGACGCGGAAGAAGAAAACATCGAATACCGCTTGTTCTTCTCCACAACGGCCGATGCCCCCGGCGATCCGACTACGGCTACCGAATACGAATTCGGAACAACCGCAGGCGACGGCGACGGTGTTGGCGCGTTCGGCTTCACCCTTTCCGGTCTGGAAGAAGGCACCGAGTACACCGCATGGCTCTATCAGTATGACACTGCAAACGAGCTGTTTTCGGACCCTGCTTCAGATTCCGCCGTTTCAGGCGGCGAAGGCGACGATCCCGATCCGATTGGAGACAACCTGATTCTAAACGGTGAATTTGACTCTGGTCTTGATAACTGGGAACCGTTTGTTGCCGATTTTGAAGGTGTATCCGCCGACTTCGGCGTGATTGACGGCGAGGCAGCCATCACAAATATTTCCGGTGCGGGAGAGCAGGTTTGGTATGTACAGTTCAACCAGATCTTTACAGCAGAACAGATCGGAGCACTCGAGGCCGGTGCCACTTATATGGCAAAGTTTGATGCCCGCTCCGATGTGGAAGGCCGCCAGCTGCGCTTCTTCTTCGGTGAAGACGGTGGCGACTTCGCGCCCCTTAACATTACCGATGTAGAACTCGGCACAGAAATGCAAACCTTCGAGGCTGAGTTCGAAGTTACCCAGACCTTTGGAGCCATGAAGTTTGGCTTTGAAATGGGGCTAAGCAACGATGATGTATATCTTGATAACATCTCTTTCGAGAAGACCGGTGATGCCGGAGACGTACCTCCTCCGATGCCTCAGGGATTTGTCGCATCCAATATGATTGGTGAAAATCCGGTAGAGCCGGGACAAATATTCCTGGCCGCAGGTCCTAATAACGTGGAAGAAGAGAATATCGAATATCGGCTGTTCTATTCACTGACCGCTGATCAGCCGGAAGACCCGAGAGACGGAACCGAGTATGAGTTTGGAACTACTGCCGGTGACGGCGACGGAGTCGGTCCTTTCGGATTCGTTGTGAGCAACCTTCAGGAAGGCACAAGCTACAGCTTCTCGCTTTATCAGTACGATACGTCAACCGAACTGTACTCGGAGCCTGCTCAGGCCTCGGCAGTTTCAGGTGGTGAAGGCGATGATCCCGACCCGTCCGGCGTTACGCTGCCGGTTACGTTTGAAGAAGACATCGACTGGAGCGAAGTATTTGTAAACTTCGACGGTGGTGAAGCTTCCGTGATCGACAACCCGGACCCGAGCGGTATCAATACTTCGGACAAGGTGGCGCGCATGATTAAGGGCGACGGACAGCCATGGGCGGGTGCTTACTTCACCCTCGATGAAGCTGTAGAAACGTCTGAAGCTCCGATTAATGTTCAGGTTTGGGCACCTCGTGATAACACCACGATACTGTTCAAGCTGGAAAACTCCGAGAACCCGGATCAATTCTTCGAAGTGTCGCAAACCATCCCTGCATCAGGTCAGTGGACCGATCTTTCCTTTGATATGAGCGGTGCACCCGACGTGAATCTCGACACAATTGTGATCATTTTCGACCTCGGAACCGTAGGTGACGGGTCTGCAGATTTCACCTGGTACTTTGATAATATCGAGTACGGTGAACCGACCAGCTCAGATGAAGGCATTGCCGATATCCCGGTAGAATTCAGCCTGAATCAGAATTACCCGAATCCGTTCAACCCCACCACACAGATTGAATATGCCGTGCCTGAAACAGGCCAGGTGCGTTTGGATGTGTTCAACGTGATGGGACAACGGGTGGCAACTCTTGTGAATGAATCCATGAGCGCTGGAAATCACACCGTTACTTTCGATGCGCGTTCACTTGCCAGCGGTGTGTACATGTACCGCTTACAGGCAGGCAACGTAGTGCTAACCCGTAAAATGACGCTCGTGAAATAGGGCTTGTTTGGTTGATTGATTGATTGAATACCGTTCGTTAGGTAAAAGCACTTCATCTGTGACGGATGAAGTGCTTTTTTTTGTTGCATACAGGTTGATCCACGGCTTCGGCCAAAATCGCTTCATTGTCGATAATTCTCACCAGCTGATGTAACTTGTTTACCGCCATATCATACTCCCCGGTATCCTTAACCCAAAATTGGAGAGCGGGGAACTTTATTGCATTTTTATGCTTTATTTTTTTCAGTAAATATGGTGAATCATAACTATATTAAGCGTTTGTAAATTTGATTTGCCATCAACTATATAAACATGGGTAAGAAAGTAACACTAAAGGATATTGCCGAAGATTCGGGGTTGTCGGTATCAACGGTTTCGAGAGCGCTGGCCAGAAGCGGGAAAATCAGTAGCGAGAATGAGAAAAAAGTATTTGAGAGTGCGCAGCGCCTTAATTACCCGCTCTCGGTAATAGATACTCCCTGGGAGCTCAGAAACAGTGTGAATATTGCACTGGTCACGTTTTTATATACAGGTGAATTTTTCTCTTCCCTTTTTCACGGGTTTGATGTGGCTACACGGGAGACCAATGCCAATATTCGCCTGTTAAGTGTCGGAAACACCGAGTTAAGTCCGGTAGAGGTAATTGCCGGGCTCAAAAAATCCAACTTCGATGCCGCCGTTATCTTTTTGCCCGACTTTACCGAAAAAGACTACCACGAGCTTCTCAAAGCCGTACCCGACAGCTTCCCGCTGGTATCGGCCGCACCTATTGTCAGCCCCGTGCTCGATACCGTAACCTTTGATCATTACAGGGGCGGATTCATCGTGGCGAGCCACCTTAAAGAACAGGGCTACAAAAAAGTAGGCGTGATACAGGGGCCGTTCTCAAAATCGGAGGCGATGCTCCGTAAAAACGGATTTGTCGATTTTATTGCCGAATCCGACACCCTTTCTCTGGTTTGGGAATTCAAGGGAGACTATTCTCTTGATGCCGGAATTCAGGCCTACGAGAACTTTAAACATGCCGGTAACAAGCCTGAGGCCATTTTTTGCAGCAACGACGACGTCGCGATCGGCTTCATGCACAGCGCCGTACGTGACGGCCTGGTAATACCCGATGATGTAGCCGTAGCCGGCTTCGACGACCTCCCCAAATGCGAATACTACACCCCTACCATCACCTCGGTCCATACACCCTATGATCTTCTGGGCGAAAAAGTAATACAGCTGATCCGCGATCGCTTAAAAGAAGAAAACCGAAACCGTCATACCGGCTATACCAGCCTTGTGCCTGTTTCCCTGAACGTTAGAGAAAGCACTACCAGGGTTAGGAACGGTTAAAAGAATGACAAAACCGAATTCGATTTAATTTATTCATCCAGTTTCGGTTTATGAGAGGTGACTAGCCGGCCGGCTTACCGTGTAGAATCCTTGGTGGTTTAATTTTGCTCTCATCAATGATGCTTTGGAAATGCCACGCCGGATTGCCGATGATGAAAGTTGTTTGTATTATGCATGAATACTTATGTATTAAATCATACAATTATATGAGAACCACATTAGATATTCCCAAAGAGCTTATTGATGAAGCGATGAAAGTAACCGGAGCATCTACAAAAAGCCAATTGATCAAAAATGCGTTACAAGGTGAAATTGATCGCGCCAAACGAAAAAGGTTAATAGTAAGAAAGGGTTCTATCGACCTTGACATTGATCTTGACGCACTCAGAAAAAGGGGTTGATGTCTTCTTACAAAGTTTTAGTAGATAGTTCAGTTTGGATTCAGTACTTCAAACATGGAAATACCCCAAAATTGGACCGCCTGATTGAGGAAGACCTGGTTTGTATGAATGAACTAATTTTAACCGAGCTCGCTCCTCTCTTATTGCTGAAAAAGGAAACCGAAGTACTTGACGACTTATCCGCCTTTGAGATAATAAAATTGAATATCGATTGGGATATCATTCGTGACTATCAGCTTATGAACTTAAAAAACGGGATAAACAAGGTCGGTATTCCGGATCTCATCATCCTGCAACAGGTTATTGATCAAAAGATTTCGCTTTTTAGCTTTGACAAGCATTTTAGGTTAATGCAAAAATATCTGACCTTCGATCTTATGGCAACATAGCTAAGTTCTAAGTTCTTGGAAATCCAAGCTCTCTATTCTTTCAGAGCCCGCTTTTGACCAATCAGAAGTATAGACGTCTTCACCAGATCACATACGTAATCACCTGTCGGCAGATAGTATATATTTCAACTCAGGTGTTTAACCCGAATTATTCACAAAGTGATAAAATGTACGGTCTAAACATCTGATTAATATGAATATCGTGAAATTATACATTCCCCAAAATTTGGGTGTGACAATAGACGGTGACTTTTCCCTGCCGACTGCGATGAAGGCGAAAAAGTGTGCTCAGGGTACATTAGTACCCTTCCGCTAACTTTTTCACCTTCGCCTTGCCAACGAAAAAAATTCTTGGTGAATAATCCGGGTTAAGATTTGTCGTTGCCTACCTGACTCACGCAGGCTTAGCAGGCAGTTCTTCAACCGTTTTGCTTCCTGCTTTCTCTAAAGTCGTCCGGTACTTCAACTTAAAATAGATTCCGGTAATAACAGCTGCTCCGAAGTCAGCCAGGGGGAAGGCAAACCAGATACCGTTCAGGCCGATCACCGGCGGAAGCAGAAGAACGAGGGGGATCAGCAGAAAGCCCTGTTTGGACAAGGCCAGTACAAAGGCCGGTCGCGCCATCCCGATAGCCTGGAAATAGGCGCTTCCGATCAGGTTGACGGCGATAAGCGGGGTCGCCAGAAACACTTTTCGCATAGCCGAAACGGTCTGCCTGATCAGCTCTTCATCCGTGGTAAATACAGATACAATCTGAGGAGTAAATATGATGATGAGCGCAAAGGTTACCGTGGCAATGGCGGTGGCCGAACCCATAGAAAGCCTGATGATCTTCCGTACACGCTCTATAATTTGAGCCCCGTAATTGTATCCGACTATGGGGATAAACCCCTGCGTAATACCGATCACCGGAAAGTTTGCAAACAACATAAGGCGGCTGACAATACCATAGGCCGCCAGCGCGATTTCTCCCCCGTACATGAAGAGCGAATTATTCAGCACGATCGCGAGCAGGCTGATGGTTCCCTGCCGGGCAAGGGTGACCGAGCTCAGGGAAAGAATTTCGTTCAATAGTGAAAGTTTTACCTTCAGGAATTTTTTCCGGAAGACCATCTGCGTTCTCCCGCTCAAAAAGAACCAGGCCGCATATCCTGCGCTTGAAACGTAGGAAATGGTGGTGGCCCACGCCGCTCCGGCCAGTCCCATATCGAAATAAATGATCAGCAGGGGATCCAAAGCAATATTTACCACGGCCGGAATGATGAGTGTAAACATGGCGGTCCGCGGATATCCTTCGGCCCGAATCACGTTATTTGCCATCATGGCCAGAGCCAGAAAAGGCACCCCCAGCAGCACGATTCCGAAATAGACGGACGAAGGCTCCAGGGCGTCTCCCCTGCCTCCGAACAGTTTCAGGATGGATTCCTGGAACACCAGTCCCAAAGCCAGAAAGAGAACGCCAAGAAATACCGTGAGTCCGCACTGAAGCACAAATGTGTGAAAAGCCTTCTCCTCATTATCCTCCCCAAAAGCCCTGGAAATCACCGAAGCTCCCCCTACGCCGATAGCCATTCCCACGCTTCCGAAAAGTATGGTAATGGGAAAAACCACCGTAATAGCCGCAATACCGAGCGAACCGACCCAAAGGCCTACAAAGATTGTATCCACAATGCCGTAGATCGACATCACCAGAATACCCGCAGCAGCCGGAATTGCCTGCTGCCTCAGCAGTGATCCAAGCGGTTTCGTACCAAATTCTTTGCGTTTTTGCTGAGTCAAATTGTTTTATTCCCGGGTTCAATATTCACAACTAAAAGTCATAACTCAGCTTTTGTGTTCCGCTTAAGACAATAATTCTGTGAATTTTATGAAAAAACTTGTTTAACCAACATTTTCAATTTTGCAAACTGCTATTCAGGTTCAAAAAAATGAAGCTTTCCGGTAAACTTCACCCTCCGAATTTCGTTGTATCAAAATAATCTCTTTGTCCATAGTCAAAACTGCTAAGGCTTTAGCCGGTACAGAAATGTTGGGAATACCCTCTCGCATGCCAGCAAAGCAATGGCGTACCCCTTACCCTTAATTCACAATATTGACGTTATGAAAAATATGCTTCCGTTTTCCACTGCCGTTACCCTTATTTTTTTATTTACAACACTATTCGCCCAACAGGCCGACGCTCAGCGCCGGGGAGAGACTCAAACCCTTTTTGCGAGTAATGTTCACACAGGTGGCTTTGGACAGCTCACCTACGGCCTTACATCCCTTCATGGTGAAATGGTGCCCATGCGAGGTACCCGGGGGGCCATTTCATTTGAATTGAGAAGCCGGCATTCGCTGAATTTCGGATTTGCCGCCTATCGCACCAATACAGACTTCGATGCGGTTGACTGGGCAGGCAGCGAAGAGGCCCCCACCCTGCGTACCGAATACAGCGGTTTTGAAATTGAGTATATGTATGATCCAAGTCAGCTTATCCATTTTGGGGTGCAGGGTCTTTTCGGAACCGGAAAAGTACGCTACAGAGACAATGAAGACCTCTTCACCCGTACCTCATCGGATTACTTTGTTATTCAGCCCGGCGCCAATGTGCACCTGAACGTAACAAGCTGGTTTCGTGTAAACGGCGGCCTTTTCTACCGTTTTGTAATCGATTCAGACCTCCCGGGTACCGGCGACAGCGACCTCTCCGGATTTTCGGCCTTGCTTGGATTGCGATTTGGGTGGTTTTAATGAGACTGACGATATAAAAACATCAATTTATCAGAAGCTTGAATCTGAGTAGGAATCTCTGCGATTTCCCTTGTTTTTTGAGATTCCCGATTTTACGACCTAACGATTTAACTGAACGATCAGATCGCACATCGTTACGTCGCTAAATCTTAAAATCGCCAAATCAATCTATTAACTTCATTGCCCAAGTTAAAAATCTCTGCGTTTTCACAATTGGTGAGAATACCGATTTGAAGACGCAGCGATTTTTTTTTCAATACATGAGCCTTTTCCGGTGGGTTCGTTGCATGAGCTTACAAACCGGACAGATAAACGTGTTAGCACGCATCTTATAACAAATAACACGATCCTTCAAAAAGGTTACTGTTCCGGTTTCGATGGTTCAAATCCAAACTAACCTACCGGAAAAATGAAAAAAAGAAACTACACTTCTTCTGCCTTAGTAACCTCTTGCTCAGCCGTAAGCGTTTTTTTAGTAAAGATTGCAGCCACAGTGCTGGTGCTGCTCACCCTTAGCATCCCCGCTCATAGTCAGTTTTATATCGGTCCGCATATCGGGTTCAAATCCAGCGGACTGGAAGGCGCGACCACCGAGCGCAGTCAGGGCCAGACAGGAAATCTTGGTGTTTGGGATGCCGGAAATACCGGATTCAATGTAGGCCTGACAACCGGATTTCAGGTACTGCCGCAGAACAGCCTGTATTTACTGGATATCAATCTGGATGTATCCTGGTCGATGTTGAGCTTCCTCGAAAACGGTTATAACAGCAGTCAGGGGCCCGGAAGCTTCAGCGCCCAGGGATTTAACGGTGGCAAAACCCACGCCATCACCTTCGACCTGATGCCCATGCACCGATTCAATTTTAACGGGTTTCTGCTGTCGCCTTATGCAGGAGTCGGGGCCAGTTTTAATCTCTATCTGAACCGTAACTTCGACCAAACTTCAGAGCAGGGATCCATAAATTTTAACACGAGTAATGAGTTCAAGGTCGGCTTACTGGTATTCTATGGAACAACTTTTCAGGTTAACAGCCTGATCCAGCCATTCATACAGCTTAAACACATGATCGGCTTCGGCGACAGTATGGAATTTACCGAAAGCATAACCGGGTCTCAAGGCAGCCAAAACTATGCCCTTTCCATAAGTGATGTACCCAATTTCTTCAGTATAACTGCCGGAGTCCGGTTCACGCTATAGGCATCCCTGGCAACAGGCAGTTAGCATGTAGAAGTTAAAAGGATGCCGGGTGCCGGATGTCTTAGGGGGAGAAGGACAAACCGGCACCCGCATTTTTTATATTGTTTCAAACCGATAATTTGATAGATTTAGGGTTAAAACAAATCTTCCGGTATATATAACTATGGATGCACACCAATGGAAAAAAGTTCAGAAGCACTTCCACACGCTTCTGAAATATTCTGCCGGAGAACAGCTTCCCTACCTGCATAATCTCCACCAGAATGACCCTGAAGCGGCCCGTTTGCTGGAGAAAATGCTTGAAGCACACTATCGGCCCGAAACCTTTCTGGACAAAGGTGTACTTGAAACCGATGATGAAAACCTGACGGGGAGTTACATCGGCCCCTGGAAAATCCGAAAGCAGATCGGCCGCGGAGGTATGAGTACCGTTTACCTTGCCGATCGGGCCGACGGGCGTTTTGAAAAACAAGTTGCCGTTAAGTTTCTGCACGGCATCATGCCAGGCCGAGACATCCTCCGCCGCCTGCAGGCCGAACAGCGCATTCTCGCTAAACTGGAGCACAGGCACATAGCCGGCCTCCTCGACGCAGGCATTACAGAGCAGCAACGCCCCTTTTTCATTCTTGAATATATAGACGGCAAACCGCTTATTGAATGGTGTAACGAACAAAAGCTGTCCATTGACGAGCGGCTTAAAATTTTTGAACAGGTTTGTGAAGCCGTACAATATGCGCATCAGCGGCTGATAGTCCACCGCGATCTCAAGCCTGGAAACATTTTGGTGAACCGGCAGGGTGAAGTAAAGCTCCTGGATTTCGGCATCGCTAAAATCCTGGATGAAGAACCCCGCGAGCACGATCCTGAAACACGCACAGGGCTGCACCTCATGACACCGGAATACGCCAGTCCGGAACAACTCGATAATGATGTTATTACCACTGCTACGGACGTGTATGCCCTCGGCCTGCTGTTGTGCGAACTGCTCACCGGATCACTGCCTTACGAAACGTCCGGCCGGACTCCGTTCGAAATACGGGAGCAAGTAATCAATGGGGAGCCGTCCAGGCCCAGTACACTGATTTCCGGGGATAAAGCACCCGAAAAACATTATGTGGCCGAAGAGGTTTCATCGCTTAAGAAAAAACTCAAAGGCGATTTGGACAACATCATACTAAAAGCTCTGCGCAAAGATGCTTCTCAGCGGTACCAATCGGCTGAACAACTGTTACTCGATCTTTCGAACTACCGCCGGAATTTGCCCGTCAGCGCCAGGGCTCAAAGTAAGCTGTATCGGTTGCGTAAGTTCGTGTTTCGAAACAAAGGTGCTGTTGCATCGGCGATTCTCATTTTCCTGATTTTAACAGGGGCCGCAGGCTACTCTCAGTGGCAGGCACATCTTGCCGAACATGAACGTCAAAAAGCCGTGCAGTTAAGCTCGTTTCTTCAGGAAATGCTCGCCGCCCCGAACCCGTTTGAGGACGGCAAAGATGTTAGAGTTGCAGAGATTCTTGATCGTACTTCGTTAAGGGCGGAACAGCAACTCGCAGGTCAGCCGGGAATACAGGGTGATGTGTTTCATATTCTGGGTGTTACCTATCGTGAACTCGGGCTGTATGATGAAGCCGACCGGCACCTGACCAGGGCGCTTGAACTGCGGGGTCTTTTGCAGGATGAAGCCGACCCGGAACTGACCGAAACAAGGGCTCAGCTCGGAATTTTGCGCCAGAAACAAGGAAACTATGCGGATGCCGACAGCTTGCTGAGCCTCGCTCTTGAACGTACCCGGGATTTATCCGGAAACCGGGAATTGCAACTGGCCCACCGGCTGAACGATCTTGCAACGCTCCGCTGGGAGGCAGGCGATTACGTCTCGGCGGGTTTGTATCTTGAAGAAGCACTCGAAATCTATGAACAGCTGTCCGGAACCGGTC
>PXDL01000531.1 GCA_003566395.1 Balneolia bacterium
AAGACAGTGGCATTGTCCAAGCTCTTTTTTCGGACATAAACCGCATTCCGGACACAACGGCTGCAAGTATGCCGGGCGCAGATATGGAAGGAGTTAAGCCCTCTGATTGCATGTGCTCTGGTAATGATTGGTAATCGTTTTGGTATGCTTGCCACGCCTTGAAAGCCTTCCCTTTAAGCTTGGCGTTTAAAAGCTGGAAAACTCTGAAATGGTCAAGAAGGGTAAATCTTATTTTTGTGTCAACACTCCATGCGCCGTGTATGAATTTCGGATTCCGTGAGCATATTTTCAGCGCGTAAAGAAAGTCTGTGATTTCCACATTTCCACCCACCACGATAGGAGAATTGACGGATTCAAGCGTGAAAAAATGCGCAGCAGAAAACGGCCGCAACCGGATTCCTAAAACCCGGTGCGGACTGTTTATAACCGCTTCTGAAAAGGCTCGCTGCATGATAGCGGGCCTTATGAAACTGTAATTGCTTCGTACTTTTCAGCGGTGATTTCAAGCTCGACATAATCCGTGTTTGAAAACGTCTTTTGGACGTTGGTAATTTCAAACGTGTCGTTAAACGGTGATCCAAGCCCGGTTGTAGTGATCGCGTCTCCAATATTGGGCATTGTGTATGCAGATGTCATTCGCGCGGTAAGTGTCAGGTCCTTTTTTCGGTTGTCCCTGCGGGTTTCCTGAGTAACTCCAAATTCGTCCTCAACAGTTTCGTTAAGCTCGAATCCGTGAGCGGCGGTAATTCCGGTAATTGAAAGGTTGGTTATTTCCTCGTCAATACCGAATACGTGAGCAGTTCCTTGTACGTCAGCGGCCATGATATTTCCTTTTGTTAGGTGGTTTCAAAAAATGCAAAATTCGACTGAAAATTACCTGCATAAATCAATAAACTTTCTTCGTTTTCAGTCATTTGATCCATCAAAAATGAAGAGTGAAAAAGAACTTCGTAACCCTCCGCAATCACAACCTCGCTTCGGGATTGGTTCATTTTTTGGGCTATAGCTTTAAATAAAGTCAGAGCGTTCGCTTTGGCCCCATCTTCATCCGCCGAGTAAACAACCGCAATAGTGTACTGGCTTAAACGCTCCTGAACGCTCATTTCGAATCCATCCGGGACGCTGCAAGACTGGCAAATTATTCTCACGCTGGGAGCGGTTCTGTCGTCCACGCTGCCGCCGGTTATGGTCTGGACATTTCCAATGGTGTCGGAAAGATATGTTGATAATGCGGTTTCAATTACTACGCTGTTCATGATTTCCACCTGCGTGTTAAATTACGGGCCACTTCCTGTTTTAAAAAACCGGCTTCTCTTTTCATAGCTGACATTTCGCCACTTCGGGACAATAGCCGACTGGCATATGGCAAGTTGTTCTCAATTCGTATGATGTACCCGTGTTTTGTGTTTATGATCGTTGTCCCGCCGGCCATAGGCTTTCTACGTGACTTTTTAACCCATGTCGGTATTCCGCGAGTGCCGCCTAAAGAAAGGGCCGCGCGAGAGTAAGCGTGTTTTGCCAAACCGACCCGTTTAATAGCCTTCTGCATGGCTTTTTCTTTTACCGCGTCGGTGGTCACAGTCTGCTCGTTGGCTTTCCATCGGCCTATGTTTTTATCCCTGCTTCCTTTGGCCGATCCTCCACCAGTTACCCGTCCAGTAATTTTGCTACGCCGCCCCTGGTGATGTTTATAGACGCGTGATGGCTGCATCGTGATTTCCTTCCAGTCGATTACATACGGCTTCCCGGTCCTTTTGCTGGTAAGTGTTCGGGTGATGTTTTTACGCTGCCCGGTTATATCAATGACTGATTGTAAAAATCCAGCCTCCGCTGTTTCTGTGGAAACTTTATAGTCTGCTCTCACCGCGCTTTCGCCCATAGCTCTTGCGCTTTCTCCGAAACCAAACGGTGCAATAGTTCGAGATAGATTTACGCATACCCGCCGTGCGGATTGCCTGACAAGCATATCCAACGGCTTTCCGGTCATGTGGCTGAGGCGGTTTAAGCTGCTCATCAGCTCCCTGTTGTCTACCTTGGCTGTTATCATTACCTTGACTCCGGCTGAAGCTCGCATGAAAACGATACGCGGGTTTCGTTTACGCCACGAATCCGCATTTTCAAACCGTCTGAAAGCCTGGTAACGATTTTACCCGACAACGTGGACGGGGTTTGAACGTCCGATTTGCGCAAAATCAAAGAGCCGCCCATATCCATTTCAAACCCTGCTTGACTGGAAAGTGATTTACCCCGCTCGTTTGATTGCCACCCCCCTTCTTTTATCTCTGGATGATCAGCAACGGAAATTCGCACAAAAAGCATTTCTGCGGTTTCCGCGTATCCGTCTTTTAACATCTGATCAAATTCATTCATGATAAAAAAAGGGGCTGGTCAGGGGGAGAAACAACCCTGCCAGCCCCCGGAGTTGGAGGTGTGAACCTCGCTATTAGGTTCCCTGGATTCCGATGGTGAGGGCGGAAGGGTCACCCACTGCTGCACCGAAACAGACATCGTAAGACATCCAGTGAGACCGAGTCGCGCGGGAAAACCAGACGTTATATTCAATCGGCAGGTTGACCACAGGCAAGGCGATAACGTCGCTGACGATGTAATCGCGGTCTTTGGCGGCCCCAGGGTCTTCGGGGAGACGCGCGGCAATCGCCATTGCGGACGGGTCGCAGGAAAAACCAAGCATATTGGCTTCGGCGGATGCGGAAACGAATCGGCTTGAATACGACATG
>PXDL01000219.1 GCA_003566395.1 Balneolia bacterium
GGCAGGGGATCATCGGAGAGCGTGGCTACGAGACGGCCCAGCATATCGAAGACTTCCAGATTTACGTGTCCGGATTCCGGCAGCTCAAAACGAATGGTCGTAGTTGGATTGAACGGATTCGGATAGTTCTGAAAGAGCGCTACGCGATCGGGGAGTTCCGGCTCGGTCTCGCCTGAAAGTACGCCCGGTTCCACCTCAATGATGAAGCGGTCGGTGAGGCTTTGTTCGGGATCAAGCTTGCGGAGCGGGATGTCGTTTGGGCGGGCCGTACTTGTTCTGCCCGGCTGATTGAGATCGGGATCAGGTTCGAGTTCAAAGGAATAGCTTCCTGCATCGGTGAGTGAACTCTTCTCGCCGGTTTCGGTATCCACGAGGGTGAACGACCAGCTGTCGGGCAGCTGCTGCGGATCCCAGCTCAGCACAAAGGTTCCCTGAAGATTCGTTCCGTCTATGCCCAGCGGCAGGATGAGCGGGGCATCAAGGCCCTCGGGCAGGGTGTTGATATCGAGGGCGTGACCGTCGGTTTTTTGGGTGAACAGCAGCAGATAGTTTGAGTTCAGGGATGCCAGTTTAAAAGCATCATAGGGGCCGGCGTCGGAATCCGCGTCGGGGTGCAGCATGATGAAGGCCATAGTTCCGGGGTCATATATAGTTTTGGGGATAGGTTCGGATTCGTTCCGGATGATAAATGAATGACGGACGAATAAGGTGGGGTGGGTCGTGCATGATCCACCGGGGGGGTGCCGCTTGAGGACTATTTAGAGGTAGAGAACGTGTTTAAACAGTTTATGATTAAAATAATATAATGAATAGCTTTTATAACTTCTGATAAATCCCTAAGAACTAAGCAATTACGCAGGTGCTGCGATGGGTGATGCCTGCTTTACTCCGTTAATAGATGATTCGTTTGATCAGGCTCCAAAAAAAACGACTGCCTGATTATTCAGACAGCCGTTCTAACCTGTGCAGGGAATAAAATCCGGTTATCGCTTGTCAACCGGCATGTAATCCCGTGCTTTTTCACCCATATAAATCTGTCTGGGCCGGGTGATCGGTTGTTTTTCTTCCATCATTTCTTTCCAGTTGGCGATCCAGCCCGGCATACGTCCGAGAGCAAACATCACCGTAAACATATCCGTGGGGATGCCCATTGCCCGGTAAAGCAGACCGGAGTAATAGTCCACGTTCGGATAGAGCTTTTTGTCTATAAAGTAACTGTCGTTGAGTGCGGCATGTTCAAGCTGTTTAGCGATGTCCAGCAGCGGGTCGTTTATCTTCATTTCGCCAAGCACTTCATCAGCGGCTTTTTTGATAATCGTGGCACGCGGGTCAAAGTTTTTATAAACCCGGTGGCCGAATCCCATCAATCGCTGACCCGACTCTTTATCCTTAAAGCGGGAAATCCACTTTTCGATATTTTGTTTTCCGGCGCCGCCATCATCATAAATCTGCTGAAGCATTTCAACCACAGCCTGATTGGCCCCACCGTGAAGCGGACCCCAAAGCGCCATTACACCGGCCGATGCCGCGGCATAAAGACTGGCCTGAGATGAGCCAACCACTCTAACGGTTGAAGTAGAACAGTTCTGTTCATGATCTGCGTGCAGAATGAGCAGTTTATTCAGCGCGCTTGAAACCTTGTCGCTCACCTCATACGGTTCGGTTGGCAGCGCGAACATCATGTGCAGCAGATTGGAGCTGTAATCCAGCCGGTTTTGCGGATACATTACCGGATGGCCCACGCGGTTTTTGTAAGACCAGGCGGCGATGGTGGCGCTTTTCGCGATAAGCCTTTGAACGGTTAGTTTGAACTCGTCCTCATTGGTATTTGGATCGGTTGAATCCGGATAAAATGATGACAGTGCGCAAATCATAGAAGCTAAAACACCCATTGGATGCGCATGCTGAGGATATCCTTCGAAAAACTTTTTCATGTTCTCGTGGATGAGCGTATGATTGGTTACGCCCGAGGTGAAAGAATCGAGTTCTTCTCTGGTCGGCAGCTCGCCGTAAATCAGCAGGTAAGCGACTTCCAGGAACCCGGCTTTTTCTGCCAGTTGTTCAATCGGATAGCCCCGGTATCTCAAAATTCCTTCTTCTCCGTCCAGAAATGTAATCTTGCTAAGCGTTACGGCCGTGTTTTTGAGTCCGATGTCCATCGTCACATAGCCCGCATCACTTCTGAGCCGGCTTATGTCCATCGCTTTTTCATTTTCGGTTCCGGTAACTACCGGTAAATCAATAGTTTTGTCGTCAATTTTCAGCTCTGCTTTAGACATAATAATAACCTTTATAAGTTAATTAAATATTTTCCGGTATTTATAAATATAGGACAATAAGTATTTAGGATGTAGTGGAATAATTATCAAAAAAATATTAAAAACTTAATTCATTTTAGAATGGTTTTTTCTTTTCATATCGGAGTCTGTTTTACAAGGCCCGGATAAATCAGGGATTTTGGTCGTATTCAACGAGGGTGTTAAAATGAAACCGGAGCATAGCCAATCTGTTCGGGGACTTTATTCATCTGAAAAGACTCAACTTTCGCACTTCCCCAAATATCAGGTATATGAGTACACTGCCGACATCTTCATATACATCGAAAATCATCTCGACACCTCTTGAGGCCAGGGTGCCGGCAACCGAAACGTGCGAACAAACAGACTTCCCCACAACGTATTTGTCGTTTGTCCTTTACAATTATCGTACAGTAGCCTGAATCGTCAGCACGTTAA
>PXDL01000133.1 GCA_003566395.1 Balneolia bacterium
GAGGGAGATTCTGCAGGAGGTTCGGCCAAGATGGGTCGGGATAGACGTACACAAGCCATTTTGCCGTTGCGCGGTAAGATACTCAATGTTGAGCGGGCCCGTATAGATC
The DNA here is from genome assembly GCA_003566395.1 of Balneolia bacterium. GTDB lineage: Bacteria > Bacteroidota > Rhodothermia > Balneolales > Cyclonatronaceae > Cyclonatronum. The sequence goes on from PXDL01000133.1 coordinate 110, forward strand.
GTATGCTTGCCTCTGACCAAATAAAAAATCTGGTGATCGCTCTAGGGACTGCCATCGGTGATGTGTTTGATGAATCAAGGTTACGCTACCATAAGATCATTATTGCTACCGACGCCGACGTTGATGGTGCACATATTCGTACACTATTGCTGACATTGTTTTTCCGTTATTTCCAACCGCTGATAGATGGAGGTTATGTATATATCGCCCAGCCACCGCTCTATAAGATAGAGCAAGGAAAATCTGTGCAATATGCTTACACTGACGCTGAGAAATTTGAAATATTAGGTATCGACAAAGACGATTTAGAAGAAGAGGTGGCACAAGTAGAAGAAGATTTAGAGACAGGTTCAGAAGATGAGAAACTCAAAAAAATCAGCAAAGCACGAATTCAGCGATACAAAGGTCTTGGTGAGATGGATGCGCCTGAACTCTGGCAGACTACCATGAATCCGGAGAATCGGGTTCTCAAGCAGGTGACGATCGAAGATGCGGAAGCTGCAAATCGTATTTTTGATATTTTGATGGGTACAGATGTGGCAAGTCGAAAATCATTTATTCAGTCAAACGCTCGATTGGCTAATCTTGATATCTAAGTTGTCTAAAACAACACAACACCAGCTTAGTAAGCTGGTGTTGTGTTGTTTTGATTTTTATTAATTATCAATCAACTAGTACGCTCCAAGAGAAAGAATGGTTGGCGCTAGAAATATCTCTGGTAGTCTCGATCATGACTGAGAAGGGATACGTGCCTGCTTCAGCTGGGGATCGGAAGCCAAGGCTGATGGTTGCACTCTCTTTTGGACGCAGTGGTTGTTGTTTTGGTGATTCGTAGATCTGACCATTTGGTAAAGTGGCAGTATATGTCCAATCTTCAGAGGTCTGTGTACCATGGTTGGTTACCTCAAAACGAATTGCGCCTCTTTTATTTTCTTCAAAAGATCGCCGGATAGCAAAGGCTCCATCTTCTATAACGCCAACTCCCGCGAAACGAACACCAAGATCGGTGACGCCTTGAGGGTCGGATTGTGGTTGTTGGTATACGATATCCTCTCTGTATTCAGGGATTACGGACTGTTCGATGACATCTTCCTCTGGCACGACTTCAGCCTCGGTTTCTTCTTCGGCAAGAGCCAGAGCAGGGTTTTCAATAGTAAGTGTGCCAACACTGCCGTGTCGTTCAAACGATTCATCCGAGGATACGAAGGCTATTTCGTATTCAACAGAAGCTACTTCCATAGCAGAGCTCTGTAACTCGACGTTAAGCGTAGTGCGTTCACCGATGTCGTAGTAGGTCTCGCAATTTATGTTTTGTATACCATCGTCAGGTGTAACAACTTGCACACTAACACCATCAACACAAGCAAACCAGATTGCGTACGAACCGGGTTGTGGTTCGGTAGATGGAATCCAAGAAAGGGTCGCTATTTCACCACTGAGAGTAGTTATCTCTCTGTTTTCCAAAATTATCTCAGAGGGCACTACCTCTTCAGGCTCGTTTGTAAACAGAACAGATCCGGCAAGAGAGAGGGCATTAGGTACAAATGCAATAACTGTGAATATAAACCAAGCCAAAGCAAGCACTAAAGCGAACAATCCAAAAACAGCAAGCCATTTGGTTGTTCTAGTTTTATTTTCAATTGTGTTGCTTGACAGGTTACTATATTTCTGTTCTTGTGTTTCCATAGTCTTTGAACGCTACCATAAATAAAATTAATTGTCAATGTCTTTCTGTGGTCTTTAGATTGGATGATGCGCAGCTGTTCAGTGATGTGCCAGAAGTGTTTAGACATTACCGTGATGTATTGACATAACACTAATTACGTGATAAAATATAGAAGTACTATAGAAGGTAGTGATTATGGAATCTTTCAAGACAAACATGCGAGAGTTTTGTGACCTGTCCACAATCCTTGCAACAGTGACTGCAAATAAGACACAGTTCGGCTTGGTTTTTGTCGTGGTTCTTTTAGCTACATATACTCTTTTTTATGCGATAGATTTTGTTCCAGAACCACCTCAAGATTCATACGCATCTGAAACGGTAGATACTGATGATTCTCTGGAAGACCCGACCATACCAATCGCAGCAGATCAGATTATAGATGTCTCTGAGCAAGAGACGTACGCACGTCTACCAGTACGAATGTATATTGATGCGCTTGAGCGTGAGATACCAATCTTAAATCCGACATCTCGTACGATCTCAGACTTGGATGAGGCATTGAGGCATGGGGCAGTTCGTCACCCAGATGCAGCAAATCTAAGACAAGACGGAAATATCTTTATTTTGGGACATTCGAGTTACTTGCCAAATGTTGTGAATCGAAACTATCAAATTTTTAATGGCATTGAGAATCTCCAATGGGGTGATGTTATACGGGTTTTTTCAGAAAATCGAGAGTATATCTATCGTGTTGATCGAGTATACGAAGCTAGAGCCAGTGCGTTGGTAATTCCTATCGCTGATACTGGAGCTCGTCTTACATTGGCAACATGTGACAGTTTCGGTTCAATTGATGACCGCTTCATTGTTGAAGCAGAACTTCAGAGTAGCCGTCCTATCCACTAAGACACAGTAAAGTTCAACTAGTAGAGCGGTACTATAGCTATTGA
>PXDL01000142.1 GCA_003566395.1 Balneolia bacterium
AATAATGTCGCAAGCGCGCCGTTGTTTGAAAACCAAAACAACGGCGATTATCGGCTGGCACGCGGCTCGCCCTGCATCAATGTCGGCACGAATCAACCGTGGATGAAAAATGCCGTTGACCTTGACGGACGTTCCCGTGTCGACAGGTTGTCCGGCAAGGTGGACATGGGGTGTTATGAGTATATTCCCAGCGGCACGATCTTTATGACGTGGTAAACTGCCGTTAAATGTTGGGTTGTTGTGAAAATAAATATGTTGGCTATTGCAAGCCCGACCTGCCTGCCGCGACGACACGGCGCAGGCAGGAGATAGCCGATGGAAAAGTGAGTTCGGGCAAAAATATGCGTGACGGGCAAAGCCTGTCAAGGATGTTGTCACCCAAATTAAAAGGAGCATCATGACACACAATCGTTGTTGGTCGATCGTCGCGCTGGTTGGTATGGCCGTTAGTTTGGCGCTATCGTCGGCTCATGGGCAGATCCCGACGTTGGAAGAACGGATAATGAATTCCAGCCTGAATCCGTCGAACAACACCTGGCAGGCCCGGAGACTCCGCATCTGGCCGATGCCATCGGAAACGAACGAGGTCGTGGGATGCTATCGGCACGATTTCGAGCTGTCGGCGAATCCGCGGCAGGCGACCATCTCGATCCAGCAACCGGGCAGTTCTCGGCAGCGGTACTGGATCGTCGTCAACGGCCAGGTGGTGGCGGAACCCATGCTGCCGAAGCTCCGCGGGGCAATCCGGACGCTGGACCTGACGCCGTATCTCAAGCGCGGTAACAACGTATTCGCGCTGAAGAGCGACGACATGCAACCCGGCCATGGACTGCACCTGCTGGTCGAAGGGATGATATTCGGCGAAGACGGCAGTGTCGTGCGCCTGATGACGGACAAGACGTGGCGGGGCGGATGGAATCTGCCGGCGGGATGGGAGAAACCGGAGACCGACCCCAAGAGTTTGCCGTTGGTGGAAGCCCTGCCTCGACGTTCTGATCGGACCGGTCTCCTTCCCTTCTATATCGGGCAGATCCAGGTTGCGCCTGTGGGGATGAGCCAGCCGCTGTTTGACGAGGAAAAGGTGGTGGAACTGCGTGTAACATTGCTGAATGCAATGTTACCAGAGGTCAGAGATCAGAGGTCAGAGATCAGTCAACCAGGAACAAAGAACAAGGAACAAAAAACGGTTTTGTCCTATGAAATTTTCGATGAGCAAAGTCGTGAAAACGTAGGACAGGGCACGGTAGAACTGAAGCGCCAGGGCAAGCTCGACCTGGCCGGCACGCTGAAATACGGCCCTCTGCCTGCGGGGGCGTATCGGGTTCGGCTGGTGATGACGGCGGGGACAAATGAAGTTGACCGGCGCGACTATGAATTCGTGAGCGTCGGTGAAATCAAACAGCGACTTGTCGAGGGAACTTCCTACGAAGACGGCATGGACCTCAAGCTGGTCTGGACGGTGGATTGCACCCAGGAGCCGGAGTCGGGCATGTTCATCACGGGCGGCCGCGGGGCGACGCCGGAAACCAGAGTGATTGCAGGACCGGCCGGGAAATATCGCGCCCTGACTGACACAAGGGATTTCACCTTCTTCGCCTACCGGTTCAAGGTTAAGAAGCTCTATGCGCCGCACCTCATTGTCATCGAGTGGCCGGATGACGAGCCGCGCAGCATGCTGGCCCAGGTCTACGAACCCACCACCATGTTTCCCGAGGGTGCCCTCCACAAGGTCTATGGCTGGCAGCGTGGAGAAACTTCGTTTGTGAGCATTGACGAACAGCCGCGCCTGAGCGGCAAGATGCAGAAGCTTCACATCATTTACTGGCCCAACGAGGAAGACGCCTCCATTCACCTGTGGAATGCTTACTTGGGAGCGCCGGCAAAGGGCTTACAGCCTGCCGCGGCGTCCCGGATTACGGTGTACGAGATCGCCAACGATCTCCCGGCGCTGCGGATCGCGGATGCTGGTGACCGCATGATCGGTTACCATAGCGAGCGGGCCAACATCATCCCGACAACCTGCTATGCCGGGCCGCTGGGCTCCTGGTTCGCCTGGGCCCTAGCGGGGGTAAATCATCCCGAGTTCTACCGCAACTGGTACACGACCACGGAAAACCTGATCAAGCGGATGCGTTTCTCCGGCCAGAACATGTACTTGCTCGGCCATTTTATGTATGACGGCGCGCTGTATCCCTCGAAGAAGTTCATGTTCGAGCAGAACGCCTACAACGGTGGCGATGCCACGCGCGACTATGCTGGGATCATCCTGCGGATGTTCGATCGCAATGGGATGAGCATGATCTCGGGTATCGAATATGTTCACACCGCGGAAATACTGGCGGAATCGAGCAACACGCTGGAACAGGTGGTCCGCGACGGTGCCCCGACGCTCTTCAGCATCAATAAGAATACACAACTTTCCACGCTGCACAGCATTGCTGGCTGGGCGGGCCTCAACTACTTCCACCCGCAAGTGCAGGGGCAGTTCCTGACCATGGCGGAGGAATTGGTTGATCTCTATAAGGAATATCCGGCGTGGAAGGGGATTTCCTTGATTCTCTCGCGCAATTTCGGCCCTATGATGGCGTTCGGGTACGGTGCGACAGACGAAGCGCTCGACTGGGGCTATGAGGATTACACTATCGAGCTCTTCCAGAAAGAAACCGGGATTCGGATTCCGGTGGATGTCAGGGACCCCGAGCGGTTCGGCAAACGGT
>PXDL01000080.1 GCA_003566395.1 Balneolia bacterium
CAGCACGGTTGACGACCTCTATAATATCCATACGCTTGGTTTTCGGGGTGAAGCGATGGCCTCAGTTGCCTCGGTTTCACAAATCACCCTAAAAACCCGTCGTGTTGACGATGAGGCCGGATGGGAGATTGACGTACACGGTGGTGAACTTTCCGAACTGCGTCCTGCGGCAGCAGAGCCGGGAACTACGGTAACTGTTCGTAATTTGTTTTTTAATGTACCGGCCCGTCGCGCATTCCTGAAAAAAGACGCTACCGAGTTGCGGCATATCATTATGACGGTACAGCAGGCCGCGCTTGCCAATACGGACATTGCTTTTGAGCTTTGCGATGAACGGGAAACCATTTATAAACTTCCGGCTTCAAAACTTGCAGACAGAGTCGCGGCTATTTTTGGGAAGTCGTACAAAGCCAGCCTGATTCCCGTACAGGAATCCACCAGCCTGGTTTCGGTGAAGGGATATTTGATTGATCCGCAGCTTTCCAAAAAAAATCGGGGCGAGCAGTTTTTATTTGTGAACGGGCGCCCGTTTTTGCATCGCCACCTCAATTATGTGATACAATCGGTGTACAGTACCTGGACGGGCAAAGAACGATACCCGTTTTACGTGCTCTTTTTTGATGTCGATCCGGCGCGGGTAGATGTGAACGTGCACCCCACAAAACTGGAGGTTAAGTTTGATGACGACCGGAGCATTTCCACCTTTCTGAGATCCATCGTAAAAAAAGCGTTGAATGAACGTTTCAGCGTACCCGAAGTGAGGCCCGGACAAGACGATTCGCCTTCGTCTTCAGGCTACTTTTCTCTGGATGATGAGTTCCGGGCCGAACATCAGGGCAGAGGCCTGCCTCCCGGAGAAAGCGGTGGAAGAATGATGAACCCTAATGCCGCAGGCCGGGACCGTTTCGACGGCAGCCGGGGAATCTCGGGCACCGGAATGATGGAGCGGCTCTATCCCTCGGGTGGTGGTCAGCAAAACGAGCCACAAACCGAGTTTATCAGAGAAACTGGATCGCGCCCGGCCGACAGCAGCTATGAGCGAGGACGCGGATTCTGGCAGCTTCATGACCGGTATATTTTTTCGCAGACGCGTTCCGGGATGTTTATTATAGATCAGTATCTGGCCCACATGCGCATCATTTATGAAAAAGCGCTCAGCTCTACCGAGGCGGGACTACCAAGCACGCAGCAGCTACTTTTCCCCCAGCACATTGATTTCAGCGCCTCGGATTTCGCCCTGCTCAAACAGGTGCTTCCCACCCTGCGGCAAATCGGGTTTAATATCCAGCTGTTAAGTGGAAATTCTGCCCTGATTACGGGCGTACCGACCGACCTGAAAGCCGGCGACGAGAAGCCGATTATCGAGAGTATTCTTCAGGAATACCACTCATACAGCGGTCCGGTAAAACTTTCACACCGTGAAAAACTGGTGATGGCATTTGCCTCTAAAGCCGCCATACCGCGCGGAAAAAAACTGTCTCAGCCGGAAATGGAAGCCCTGATAGATCAGCTTTTTGCCTGTGAACAACCCTATTCCGACCCCCTGAACCGGCCCACTACCTGTTTTATCCCGCTGGACGACATACAGAAACGATTCAGAAAGTAGATACCCTCATTTTTTACAAAAAAAGGTGAATGAGACGTGGTGCTGAAGGGTTAAATTGAGTGTACTTTCTCACCGAGCTGTTTACATCATGGTTACCTTTGCCGTTATTGAATTCGGACTGCTTTTTCTGGCTTTGATTCTCAGCTACGTTCACGTAAGCTGGATCAAGAAACGCAGAGCGCGCATCACCGTGAGTGATGAGATCAAGGGGATGTTTAATCACGAGTGGAACGGCACCGATGAAGATGAACTCTACGCCTGGTACAGAGTCCGGTTTAAGGTGATGCAGCTGGCCGATACGAAGCGCCGGAGAGCCAAAAAGCTGGAAGAGATCGAGCAGTGTATCCGAAGACTGAATTCGAATCTCATGAGAGGACGAGCATCGGTGAGCCATGACGGGAAACTGCAAAATGCGGCTCATTTAAACGAATTCGGCCTTTTCTGATTTGATTTACAGCATAAATCAAAAGCCTTAATTTTCAGAATGATGGATATCCCGGCCCAGAATCCGGTTCCCTAAATCCCGTATTGAGCTGCGTTCCCGCTCACGGTCAATTTGCAGCTGAACGCGTTCAACACTGAAGTCATCTGCTTCGTCAAGGTAATCCAGGCGATAGGAAAAAGCATAGGGTGAATCTTCGTCACCGGCAAATTCCGCAACCCGCCCGAATCGGAGGTCGTTGAAAAGATAACCCGTATCGGTTTCCTCGATAGTATAAAAGCCTTCACTCACCCAAAGCAGACGCCTGACGGAGCGGAACCCGTGATAAGGTTCGATAAGATGATGATTGCCCTCCACGGTCTCAAACCGGATTTCAGAAGTGCCGTCAAGCAGAGAATAATAACCGATTTTATAGGTGTCGGATTCTTCAACCCGCGCGATTCCCCGCCAAAGCAGGTTGTTCAAAAGCGTAGGCTTGATATCCACAGCCGAGGCTCTGATATTTTGCTGCTCAAAATTTCGGCTAAACTGCCCGTCGGTATGGATTTTAATCACCACCGTAGCCCCGAGATAGGCCGAGGACAACAAAATGGCGATAAAGCTAATCCGTGCGCGTCCCGGGCTTCCCGACGGCTTCAGCAGCAGGCCCACCGTCACGAGCAG
>PXDL01000268.1 GCA_003566395.1 Balneolia bacterium
CACCTACCCTCTTTCCGAAGGATTCGGGATCGGCAACAGCATCGAGCAGATCATCCTGTATCTGGAATGCTATACCGGCTTCACGGCCGATTGTTCCAAGTTGAGCTACACTTTCATCGTCGGCGCCGGCAATCAGCCCTCCCATACTAAGAGAAGCTTCAAGCAGGGCTGCCGTCTTGTACTGTATCATGGTGATGTACTGATCGAGCGTAACATTCAGCGAGGTTTCAAATTCCATATCCAGCGCCTGGCCTTCGCAAACAATACGAGTGGCCTCGGAAAAAATGCGATGCAATCCTGGGAAAAGTTCCGGCGAAAACTCATCAGTCCGGGAGTAATGTTCGAGCTGCTGAAACGCCATATTGAACATTACATCACCGCTGAGTATGGCAGTGGATTCGTCCCATCGCGTATGTACCGTAGGCTTTCAACGGCGTGAATCAGCCTGATCCATAATGTCGTCGTGAATCAGGGTGAAGTTATGCAGCAGCTCCACGGCGAGGGCCGCATGAGTTGCCTTTTCCGGGTTACCGCCGGCAAGTCCGCAGCCCATGAGTACAAGCCGGGGGCGTATGCGCTTCCCGCCCAAAGCGAGCGTATAGCGAACCGGAGCATACAGACTTTCCGGTTTTTCCGGAATGCTTAACTCATTAAGCGCCCGACGAATAAGCTCTTCAGGATTTTGTGATGCGTTCACAGTTAATAATTGCAGGTTTATTGTTATTTAAGGCGGCTAAGTTAAGGGTTTGGCATCAGTCTGAAAACCGGTTTTTCCGGCTTTTTCGCTTCTTCTACCCTTTTCTTTTTCTCAGGTGATGGGAGCCAAGCTCGTTAATTCTACGAGTACCCAGCAGGCACATGATGGTGGCAAGCTCATGTTTCCACCTGTCGAAAAGGTCTTGCAGCGCAGATTCCCCTCCGTCTATTATACTCTTAATTACCGGCTGGGCCGATGCAGCAAAATCAGCTCCCAGGCAAAGGGATTTGGCAATATCAAAACTGTTTCGGACTCCGCCGGAGGCTATCAGCTCTACCCCGCTCCCTGCCGAACAGCGAATGGCTTCAAGACATTCAGATGTGGGAATTCCCCAGTCGTCGAAGGGAGAGCTTTGTCTGCCGGACCTGAGATTTTCCACACGCGACCAGCTTGTTCCTCCGGCCCCGGCCACGTCAATGGCTGAAACCCCGGCATCAAGTAAAGATTGAGCCACTGAAGCGGAAATTCCGGCTCCGGTTTCCTTTACGATAACCGGCACGTCTGCAAGCTGCACCAGTTTTCCGATGCCGTCCAGTACGCCGCGAAAATCACGGTCGCCTTCCGGCTGCATCAGCTCCTGAAGCGGATTGAGATGTACGATAACCGCATCAGCACGAATGCAATCCGTTAACTCTATAAGCATCTTTTTAGTGATTCCTCCGGCAAGCTGAACTCCACCGATATTAGCAGCGATAAACGCATCTGGAGCTGCTTCTCGTACAATGCGAAATGTGGCGGCTTCCTCCGGATTCTCAAGCATCACACGTTGGCTGCCGACGCCGAAAGGCAGATCGTTGTGATTGCAAAATCTTGCGATAATCTCGTTTACGGCTCCGGCTCCCGCATAACCGCCCGTCATAGATGAAACAAAAAGGGGAAAGCTGAATTCCCTGCCTAACAGGCTCGCTCTTGTTGAAATATCATCAAACTGTAACTCAGGAAGAGCGTTATGGATGAAGTCGTAGTTCTCAAATCCGGTTGTTTTTTTATATCCCACATCATCCTGCACGCAGAGATCAACATGATCTTTTTTCCGGGATTGAATAGACATACCGTGCGCTTTAACTCAACGGATTAAAAAAGAGCTGCCGGAGAACATGCTATGTTTGTTCCTCAGCTTGCTTTCGGGACGAGCTTTTCCGCTTGCTGTACACCGGAACAAATGAGCAGGCTTCCCCATACATCAGCTTATCGGTGAAGGGCAGTATGTGGCGCGTAGCCGCAGTATAAACAGATGCGGAAAGCTCTTCATCGCTGCACCCTTTGAACAGGACTTTCCGGCCTTCGTACTTGTTCCAGTCGTGATTGCCAAGATTTGTAAGCATCCGGCGTTCGGCAACCTCCGCCGGTGTTCCGAATTCGACGCTGTCCGCTATTTCGTGAGCTTTTGCTGCAACCAGCATGAAAGCCCAGTGAGCGATAATGGCGTCGGTTGAACAAAATACCGCTATAATTTTGCCTTCATATTGCTGCCAGTTCACATCTTCCAGTGCAAGACGAAAGTCTTTCTCCTTCAGAATCAGCTCCATATACAGGTAGTCTTTCAGGTCGAAAGGCGCGATTTCCTGCTTGCTTCTGAAGGTTTCAAGGTCAAGTGTGATGAGTCCTGATTTTGCAATTTTATTCTCAATCATAAAAAATTCTGAAAAACTAAAAACTGTACAGTTTAAACGGTAGGAAAGGATTCATCAAACAGCAAAAGACTCACCGCATGAGCAGGTGCGGCTGGCATTCGGGTTGATGAAATGAAAGCCTTTGCCCTGCAGTCCGTCGGAGTAATCCAGTTCGGTGCCTGCCAGATATAAAAAACTGCGCATATCAACTACAACCGGAATTCCCTGACTTTCAAAGATTTGGTCCTTCGAATTTGAATCAGGTTCTTTTTCGTCGAAATCGATTTTGTAGCTCAGCCCCGAACAACCTCCACCCGCAACTCCTATACGAAGTTTACAG
>PXDL01000319.1 GCA_003566395.1 Balneolia bacterium
AAAGTGATTTTGAGCAAATTGAGATCATCCATAGCTTGGTTGCATTACACGCATTTCCTTCTAACATGAAAGCCATTTTTCCTTGAATTCATGCATTTTTTGCCACGCAGCAGAAGTCTCAGGCCGTTAGTAGCGCCGATAAATTCTCGGCCACGGATAGACTTATAACCTGAGTTCGATTCTCAATCACGCAAATACAGTTCCCTGCTTTACCCTGAAAATGCGGACAAAATGTAACAAGTTACAGAGCACAGTATCAGTGAACATTCTGAATGTTATTTATAAGATAGACATAACTGATTCACTAATTTTCTTTGTGTGCTCTGACCCCAATGGTACATTTTTTCAGCATAAAGCTTATTTCTCAACGAGTCATCTACGTGAGTTGTAATCACTATATTTCGCGAAATTTCACTCTCATCAACTCCCGCTATATCTGATGCTTCATCAGGTTGATCAGCCCGCCTTCCAGCACAATTTCTACCTGGCGTCTGCTCATCTGATGCGTAAGAGTATAAACTTCATCTTTGGTAAGATTTTTGACTTTCACCGGGTTTCCTGATTCAAGGGATTCCCGCAACCCGTCGAAGTTAAGGCTGTCGCCCTGCTCTATTTTATCGTAATCATCAGAGTTTTTGAACTCCAGCGGCACAATACCGAAGTTCACCAGGTTTTGCCATCCGATGCGGGCATAGCTTTTGGCAATCACGGCGAACTGTCCCAGATACCTCGGCGCTATGGCCGCGTGCTCCCGGCTTGACCCCTGCGCATAATTATCACCGGCTACAATCACATGACCGCCGAATTCGTCCCTGGCTGCCAGCGCCCGGTCGCTAAAAGAATCATCCATCAAATAGTACACAAACTTGCTGATTCCGGGGATGTTACTTCGGTAGGGCAGCACTTTTGCCCCGGCCGGCATGATTTCGTCGGTAGAGATATTATCTTTCACTTTCAGCAACACCGGCAGCTCACTTTGGTTTTCAACCGGACCGAAATCCGGAAATGAGGCGATATTCGGCCCTTTCACCAGTTCTACGTCTGAGCCGTCTTCAGGCGGAGCCACAAGCGTTTCTTCATTCAGGTCCACTTTATCCGGCTCGGTGAAATCGGGATAGCTCCGGTCGTAGAGTTTTTCAAGGTCGCGCGGATCGGTAATTTTCCCCGTCAGGGCGGCGGCGGCGGCTGTTTCGGGGCTGCATAAGTAAACCTTGTCGTCGGCCGTGCCTGAACGACCGGGGAAATTCCGCGGCATGGTTCTCAGGCTTATCTGATTCGAGGCCGGCGCCTGACCCATTCCGATACACCCCAAACAACCGGCCTGATGAAAACGCGCCCCTGCCTGTATAAGAGGAAGCATGTCGCCCATTTTTGCCAGATTTTCTATAACGGTGCGTGATGTCGGGTTGACATCAAACGAGACGTCAGAATTCACGCTAAGCCCCTTCATAATGCGGCTGACAATCGCAAAGTCGCGGAGTCCCGGATTGGCAGACGAGCCGATCACTACCTGATGAACTTTTCTCCCGGCCACTTCACGCACAGGAACTACGTTTCCCGGTGAGCTGGGGCATGCGATCAGGGGCTCAAGTTCGGATAAGTTAATTTCTTCATGGACATCATACGTACATCCCTCGTCCGGCAGCAGCTGTATAAAATCTTGTTCACGGCCATGTTGTTTCAGAAAATGATGAACGGCTTCATCCGCAGGAAAGATAGTGGTAGTTGCCCCGGTTTCGGTTCCCATATTGGCCACTACATGGCGGTCCATAGCCGAAAGTTCGCTGACGCCCGGCCCGTAAAACTCCAGCACCATCCCCCGGCAGCCGTCCACGTCGTGCCGCCTGAGCATTTCAAGTATGATGTCTTTGGCGCTTACCCAGTCCGGCAAACTGCCCGTCAGTTTTACACCCATCACTCCTGGCATTTTGATGCGCATCGGTTTTCCGGCCATTACAAGGGCCACGTCTAACCCGCCGGCTCCGAAGGCAAGCATGCCGAGACCGCCTGCAGCCGGGGTGTGGCTGTCGGAACCGATCATGGTTTTCCCGGGAATCCCGAAGCGCTCCATGTGCACAGGATGGCTGACGCCGTTACCCGGACGGCTGTACCAAACGCCGAACCGGGCACTGGCGGATTTAAGAAAGAGATGATCATCGGCATTTTTAAAATCGGCCTGAAGCAGATTGTGATCCACATATTGCGCCGAAAGCTCGGTTTTAACCCGATCGAGTCCCATGGCTTCAAGTTCCAACATCACCATTGTACCGGTGGCATCCTGGGTAAGCGACTGGTCAATTTTGAGAGCAATCTCCTCACCGGGCTTCATTTCCCCTTCAATCAGATGAGCATCAATAATTTTTTGCGTAAGATTACGTGACATAAGCATGTTCTCCGTTTTTACTAAAAGTGATGAATTTTATAACTGTGGAATTCAGATTCAAAATCAAAAAGGTACCATCATTCCTTATTTCTTCAACTCCGGCTTGAACGGTGCGTGTGCATTCCAAATTTTTTGACTGATTAACCTCACTCATTACAATGTAATTAAGGGAAATATCATTCAGCACGAGACTTGTAAATATCTCTAAATCAAAGGACTCAGCATAATTTCGGACGGTACAATCGTACTGGAAAAGCAATCCTGAAAAAATTAAGCCGGAAGTTTCTTCCTGAAAAGAACCTGAATCAGATTGCGCACGCAGCAGTGTTTATCAAGGGGAAATACAATGTATAGTCGTGAGCTCTGAAACACTATGCTTGAATTGTTATGTTTATAAAAAGTTTTTTTTATTTTGATTTATTATTGGAACTGTACTTAGGCTCTAACAAACATATCAGGCTTCGATTTGGAGAACCTTCAGGTCTCGCACTAAGCTCTCTATCTTTGTAAACTCACTTAATATGGACACTATTACGATAGGAATACCAACTTACAGAAGACCAGATTCTTTGGTAAAACTCTTAAAACATTTAGAATCATCTGAAGACTTCACCCGAAAGAATACAGAGATCTGTATAATCAACGACAGCGGTAGTGAATACGAAGATTCCTATAAGTGCAAAATCAGCCCCTATCTCGACAGCAATAAATTAAATATCCGGTATCTATCCAACTCTGAAAATATTGGTTACCCGAAAACTTTTATCCGGTTATTTAAAGAATGCAAAACTGATTTTTTGCTCTTAATGGCTGACGATGACCTCATGGTCAGCGAGCATTTAAATGAAATATTAGAGTTTATTAATGAATTTGAACCTGATATATGCTCAACTCAGTATTTCCGGGGAGATCATATGTACCGCGGCAAAATACAGACCCGTAAAGTCAAATACAGTGAGTTCCAGCAATGTAACGGACACGCTCCCGGGGTTATCTACAAAGTCAAAAATGCCTTGGAATTTCTTCCCGACATTGAAAAAAGGATACACCAACAATGCTCGGTAGCGTCAACTTACCCCCAGGCATTGCTTTGTATTTATTTACTGCTGAAAAATAATCATTGCTGGTTTCTTGCATATCCTTTAGTTGAACGAGGAGATGATATGCCAAGTCTTATAAAGGATCCAGAGGGAAACCACTACTCCTCTGTAGCTTCGCGAATACGGCAAATTGCAGATTATGACAATTTCATCTTAAGTTTACCGGAATCTGAAGAACGAAATATCATACTGAACAGCTCCCGTGCTTCCGCTCTTGTTCGCCTGTTTAATGCGAGTGCTGAGCTTAATGAGCGTATGCAGAAACGCTACGGGCACAAACCCCGCCCGGGCTTAGCTAAACGAATTTCGGGAGCTTTCAAAAAACAAGTCAAACTTCGCTTAAAAGTTCGGAATGCGGATATTTCGACCGGTAATTTACAAAAGGCGTGATATTGAATATCTGCTCAAGAGAAGAAATTCCACAAGGCACTATACTTCCTTAAAAAAACATTGACTTAGATATGCTGGGGCACTTGATCTACAAAACTTCGTAGCCACAACTTTCTGCGGGTTATTTAAACCAATATGGCTCTGCAGAGACGAACCCGGCAGAGCCATATACTTGTATTTCAGAACGTTCGAGGATAACCAGAAATCAGGTTGCGGCCCCTTCGCCTACTTTCTGGCAGGTTTTGGCGCCGTTGCGGCCGCAGCAGTGCTTGAATTTTTTATTGGGATCGAGCGGACAAGGTTCATTCCGGCCCATCTTTTTACCGATCACAACCGGTTTTTTGGGAGGAGCGTCCTCGCCACGGTTGGTAGAAGCGCCGCCGGAGCTGTTGGTCACATAGTCGCCTGCTCCGTAAGTGGAAGTCGAGCTGTGCTGTTCCCGCATCCGGGCGCGGTCGTAGCGGCTTTGGACCGGCGTTGCGCCCATACGTACCTGCTGCTGATCCTTGGAAACCTGAGGAACGGCTTTCCAGATCATCGAAAGGGTTTCAGCATTCATCTCTTCCATGAGCTGCATAAACGCTTCGTAGGCTTCTTTTTTAAACTCACGCAGGGGATCGCGCTGACCAAATGAACGCAGGCCTACGGCTTCTTTAAGCTGATCGAGCTCGCGAAGGTGCTCCATCCACTTAATGTCGATTACCGAGAGTACGGCCGAACGCTGCAGGGCCGATACTAACTCGCGCCCTTTGGATTCCAGCGTTTTTTCCACGTTTAATACCACGCGCATTAATCGTGATCCGTCTGTAAACATCATGGTAACGTCCGGAGAGAGGTTGGTTACCGATTTATCGTTTACGATGCGCTCAAGCGTTTCGTGAATACGGGCAGACAACTGATCGTTTTTGGTACGGAACTGCTTGATGGCTTCATCAAAGAGCAGGTCGGCAACCCCGTCCACGCCGAGGCCGGCCCATTTCTCCCGATCAACCTGGATATCGACCGCCAGTGAACGCAGCATGCGCTCCTGAATGGTTTCGTACTCCCCGGCACCGTAATGCTCTTCGGAAATCTTGAATACATGATCTTCGAGCATATCAAGCACATCGCTGGTAAGCCGCTCTCCCAGAAGGGCATTCCGCCGGCGCGTGTAAACTACTTTACGCTGGTTGTTAAGCACATCATCAAATTCCAGCTGCCGTTTACGCACACTGTAGTTATTCTGCTCTACTTTGCTCTGGGCTTTTTCAAGCTGCTTGGTGAGGAAACGATTCTGAATGACTTCACCCTCCTCGTGCTTGAATTTTTCGAGGGTGTTTACGATGCGGTCCGAGCCGAAGAGCTTCATCAGATCATCTTCGAGCGAAACATAAAACTGAGAAATACCCGGATCACCCTGACGCCCCGCACGACCGCGCAACTGAAGGTCAATCCGCCGCGACTCATGCCGTTCCGAACCGATAATTGCCAGTCCGCCGGCGTTGATTACTTCAGGCTCAAGCTTGATATCCGTACCACGTCCGGCCATGTTTGTAGCGATGGTTACGGCTCCGCGCTTACCCGCCTGGGCCACAATTTCGCTCTCGCGGGCATGCTGCTTCGCATTCAGTACATTATGCTGGATTCCGGCGCGCTTCAGCATACGGCTGAGCGTTTCGGAAACTTCCACACTTGTGGTACCCACCAGCGTCGGCTGGTTATTCTGCTGATTCTCTTTTACCTGATTGATGATAGCGTTGTATTTTTCACGCTTGGTATAAAAAAGAAGGTCGTCTAAATCCTGACGCTGAATCGGCTTGTTCGTGGGTATTTCAACGACGTCGAGGTCGTAAATTTCGTGAAATTCGGTGTCCTCCGTGGCGGCAGTACCGGTCATACCGGCCAGTTTATGATACAACCGGAAATAGTTCTGCAGGGTGATGGTCGCATAGGTTTGGGTAGCCGCCTCCACCTTCACATTTTCCTTTGCTTCGATTGCCTGGTGAAGACCGTCCGAGTAGCGGCGTCCCGGTAACACACGTCCCGTGTGGATATCCACAATCTGCACCTTGTTATCCTGAATAATGTACTCATCATCCTTTTCGAACAATGTGTAAGCTTTCAAGAGCTGGTTTACGGTATGAATCCGCTCGCTACGCTCGCTGAACTTCTGGAAAATTTCCTGCTTCGTCTCATTCATAGAGGCGCGAAGGTCTTCCACTTCCTTCGCAATTTTCTGTTCTCGTGCTTCTGGCTCCATGGACTTATCGGCACGCAGTTTTACTTCAATTTTCGCTTTATCCGCCTCGAACTGCTCCTGAAGTTTAGACGTTTCCGTACCTACGTCCGGAATTATGAAAAAGTCCTCATCTTCGCCCACCTTAGTGATGAATTCCCGGCCCATGTCGGTCATCTCGATAGAATTCTGCTTCTGGTTCACCGAGTAGTACATAGCTTCATCCACAACGGGCATGTTCTTGGCCTGCTCCTGAAGGAAACGGTATTCGGTTTGCTGCACCAGCCGCTGAATGTGCGGTTCCTGCATCATCTTTTGAAATTTCCGGTTTTTGGGAAATCCACGCTGGGCACGGAAAAGTTGCAGGCCGGCTTGTTCTTCATCGCCTTCCTGAATCTTCTGCTCGGCTTCGCTTACAAACTTGGAAATCAGTTTTTTCTGGGCTTCAACCAGCCCCTGTACCCGCGGGCGAAATTCGATGTATTTGGCTCCCTGATCGTCCTGAGGCACCGGACCGGAAATAATAAGGGGGGTACGGGCTTCATCAATTAAAACGGAGTCAACCTCATCGACGATGGTGAAGTGATGGCCGCGTTGCACAATTTCCTGAACCTTGTGGTTCATGTTATCCCGCAGGTAGTCGAAACCAAACTCATTATTGGTACCATAGGTGATGTCGGCCTGATACGCCTGACGACGCTCCGGAGAATTCGGCTCGTACCGGTCGATACAGTCCACCGAAAGGCCGTGAAATTCAAAGATGGGCGCGTTCCATTCGGCATCACGCTGCGCCAGATAGGTGTTTACCGTAACCAAATGTACGCCCCGGCCCACCAGCGCATTCAGATAGGTCGGGAAAACCGAAACCAGGGTTTTACCTTCACCGGTTTTCATTTCAGCGATTTTACCCTGATGCAGCACGATACCACCGATGAGCTGCACATCATAAGGAATCATTTTCCATTCGGTATCGGTACCGGCCACCATCCACGATTTTCCGACAAACCGGCGGCATGTTTCTTTGAGAACGGCAAAGGCTTTAGGAAGAAGTTCATCGAGCACCCCTTCTACAATCTCAAGGTACTCTTCATCGAGTTTATCAAGCTCTTCGGATAAATTCCGGCGCTCTTCTATCGAAAGCGTTTCTTCATGATTGTCGAGCCGGTCTTTCACCCGTTTAATATCGGCATCCACATCGCCGGAGGCCTTCTGTATTTGCTCTTTAAATGAAGCCGTGTATGCCTTGAGGTCGTCGTCAGAAACAGCTTTGAGTTCTTCCTCGTATGATTTTATTTCATCAAGGATCGGTTCAAGCTTTTTGATATCCCGGTCGCTGGTGCTTCCGAAAATTTGTGTGATTCCTTTAATAATGGAGTCTAACATAGTGTGATCTAATGGTTATTTTATTGCTGCGTATCGCAATTAAAAGAAGGCTTTGTAGAACCGTGATGGGTGCCGACTTCCGCCTGTTAAAAAATACAGGCCTCACCGGTTTCATTTATTTACCGAGTTTGAACACGAACAAACATGCTGATTTTTCAAAGCCTTCTGATACAGATTTACAATTTACGGTTTAATAGGCGATCGTTCAATTTTATTCCCGAAAGCACCCAACGCTGTAATTCGGTGCAGATTGCGCTTCAGGGGGAGTTTTTGAAGAGTATAACCTGTACGTGAAATTCCCGCATTCAGGCACCGTTCCCCAAAGAGGCATTTTTTCACGATAGCTGTTTCAGTTTCTGGATAAATAATCTTATTTTAGGGGTCTTTTGAATTTACGGGGAACAGGGCCGTTAAACCGCCTCGTCAAAAAGACTGTATGCATGAATATTTCTCGCAACAGTTTGTCCCCTTGATGAAATTTCGCCATCATTTTTAATCAGTAAGTCAGGATTACACAACCATGAAACGTACATACCAGCCAAGTCGTCGCAAGCGTGCCAACAAGCATGGTTTCCGTTCCAGAATGGAAAGCGCCAATGGCCGTAAAGTGCTTAAGCGCCGCCGTGCAAAAGGGCGTCATCGCCTTACCACAAGTGATGCACGGCCATCCAAGTAATAGAAATTCAACCTCGCGTAACACGCTCCCAAAGAGCAGCATTCTGCGTGGCAGAGGAGCATTTAACCGGGTATTCAAACATGGAAATCGCCTTTCCGGCTCCATTGTGGATACCCGTTTTCTCATTTCAGAGGGGGCCGAATCACACCTTCTGGCAGGCTTTGCCGCCGGAAGACGCAGTGGAAACGCACCGTCCAGAAACCGTGCCAAACGCCTGATGCGCGAAGCCTACCGGATGCAGCGTCATGAACTCACATCCTGCATCATATCCGGTTCCCGTTCTCTCCATCTTGTTTTTATGATGAAGAGCTCAGATGCCGACTTCAGGCCCGTTTATGCTGAAATCGGAAATCATCTGGCCCGCATCACCACGCTTATGTGCCCGTCAGGGGATGCTTCCGAAACAGGCTCCGCCCTATGAAACGGATTCTCATTTTTCTCGTTGATTTCTATCGTGTCGCCATTTCACCCTATTTCCCGCCGTCCTGCCGCTACCAGCCGACGTGCAGCATGTATGCGAAGCAGGCCATTCAGGAACACGGAGCGCTTAAGGGGACATGGCTGGCCGTGAAGCGAATCGGCCGTTGCCACCCCTGGAGCGAAGGGGGATTTGATCCGGTGCCGGGAACTAACAATCAGGAAAATGAGTCCGATCAGGTCTGCAAGAACCATGAAACCGCCAACCGACATTCTTAATCGTAACGCCTTTACATTTTGGATCGTAATCAACTAATCGGGATCGTTCTGATTACATTCGTGTTTATCGCATGGATGTACTTTACCGCTCCGAGTGCTGAAGAATTTGAACGCAGGCAGCATGAACGAGCCATCCAGGACAGCCTGGACGCCATTGCACAAGCAGAAGGTTTTGATGAGGAAGCCCGGGATCCGTCTCAGGTGATTCGTCCCGACAGACCCGAACCCTCCCGTGGTATTTTCGGCAGTACGGCAGCAACCGATACCCTTATTACCACCGTTGAGACGCCATTATTTCGAATCCTGTTTACAAATGTAGGGGGCGGGCCCGCGCAGTTCGAATTACTCAGGCACCGCAAATACGACGACAGCTTCGTAACGTTGATCGCAGATACCACACGATCTGCTTACAACATCGGGTTTCTTTCTACCGAGAATTACAATATTGATTCTCACGATCTGCTTTTCACCCCGCGCACACCCGCTTCGCAGATAACGATTGGCGAAGGTGAGCAGCAACGTATTATTTATGATCTTCTGCTGGAAGACGACCGTACGCTTACGCTCGAGTATATCATCAATGCCGACACTTACGAAATAGGCCTGAATGTCTATTTCGACGGCGTTCGGGAACTTGTAAGCGGCTCGTATTATGAAATAGGCTGGCAGCCGAGGCTCCGTACCACCGAGCGCTCACGTTCTCAGGAATCCACCTATTCCGCGGCACATGTCTTTACCGGGGGCGTACTCGAACGGCTCCAACTGACTTCACCCGGTACCGACCGGGAGTCGATTTCCGGGAATATCGGCTGGGTGGCCACCAAGACGAAGTTTTTCACCCAGATTATAAAGCCTGAAGGTGAAACAGACGGAGCCATCCTCTTCGCCGATGTTACCGGTGAGAACGATGAGCAACGCACCCACTACCGCTCAATACTCCGTACCATGGTGCCGTCCGACGGACCCGATTCGTTCCGCCTCTATGTAGGTCCGCTGGATAATGCACACCTGAACAAGTTCGACGAACAGGCCTACAATATGGTCGATACCGGCTTCCGGTTTCTGCGCTGGTTTTCCGACCCTTTTGTGAAGTGGATTGTCCTGCCTTTCTTCACCTTCTTCGGCGGAATTCTACCGAATATGGGCCTTGTGATTATCCTCTTTGCGCTCGTAGTAAAAATTGTGCTTTATCCGCTCACGAAGAAAAGTTTCGAGAGTATGGCTGCGATGCGGGAGCTACAGCCGGAAATGAAGGCCCTGCAGGAAAAATACAAAGACAACCCACAGCAGCAGCAGCAGGCTACCATGAAGCTGTTCAAAAAAGCCAAGGTTAATCCGCTCGGCGGCTGTCTTCCCAACCTGCTTCAGGCGCCCGTATTGATTACCCTGTGGCGGTATTTCCAAAACTCGATTGAGATACGGCAGGAAGGATTTTTGTGGGCTTCAGACCTATCGGCCCCGGATGTGATCATACATCTGCCGTTTTCGCTTCCAATTCTGGGCGATTTCATTGCCGGGTTCGTACTGCTGATGTCCGCAAGTATGGTGCTGCAGATGAAACTCAGCGGTTCAGGTGCGGCATCCAACCCGCAGATGAAAATTTTCCAGTACGTGCTCCCTGTAGTACTCTTCCTGTTTTTCAATCAGTTTGCCTCGGGGCTCAGCCTCTACTATCTGATTTACAACGCCTTGTCCATTGGTCAGCAAATGCTTGTGAACAAGCAGATAGATCATGTTAAAATGATGGAGACTGTTGACAAGAAAAAAGCGCGGCAGATGGCCAAAGAGAAAAAGATGGAAGAGCGAAAAAAAATTAAGGAAGCCCGCAATAAAAGCGAGAACTGACGTTTTATAAGTATCATACAACAAATACCCCCTCATTATTTAAAGGGGCTTTCCTGACAGAAAGCCCCTTTATTTTTTTGTGATATGATTGTTGCACCCACGCCTTTTCTTCCGCATCACCACGGTATATCCCTGTGGAATGATAAACGGGAATCCCGTATTCTTGGGGTTAATCCACGCCGGAACATATCACCCTAACCAAACCATTCCGACCTCATGATATATGAGTTTCTGGACAGCAGGCCACAATTCGACGACTCAAACTTTATCGCGCCCAGTGCGGATGTAATTGGTGATGTTAGCCTCGGAAACGAAAGCAGCATCTGGTTTAACTGCACTGTGAGGGGTGATGTAAACTACATCAGAATTGGCGACCGGACCAACATACAGGACAACACCTGTATCCATGTGATGAATCAAAACGGCCCTACCGAAATCGGAAATCAGGTAACGGTGGGCCATCATTGCATGATTCACGGCTGTACCATCCATAATCGCGTTCTGCTGGGCATGAGCGCCACCGTGCTTGATAATGCCGTGATTGAACCGGACTGCATCATCGCGGCCGGAAGCCTTGTTGCACCCGGCAAAACGATGCCCTCCGGATGGCTCTGTATGGGAAGTCCGGCCAAACCGGTACGCAAACTCACGGACGAAGAAATCCGGTCAATCGTAAGCTATTCCGACAATTACGTGAAATACAGCCGGACTTATCTGAGAAAAGATACCTACGAAACGAATCCGTTTTATTCTAAAAGTCCCTGATTTCTGTGGAATTGCCGTAATACGGGGAACCAATCGGTTTGTGTCAGGACTCCTGCTTACGCAGAATTTTATCCATCTTTTTTCCCCGTGCAAGCTCATCTATCAATTTATCCAGATAGCGTATTTCGCGCATCATCGGCTCTTCGACATTTTCTACCCTCACCCCGCATACTACACCTTTTATCAACTCCCGGGAGGGATTCAGCCGTGGAGCTTCGGCGAAAAAGGTTTCAAAGTCCGTTTCATTTTTCAGTTGTGCTTCAAAGGCTTCCCGGCTGTAGCCCGTCAGCCAGAGAATGATTTCATCTACTTCCGATTTTGTACGGCCTTTCTTCTCTGCCTTGGTCACATAATGGGGATAAACGCTCGCAACGCTGGTTGTATAAATTCTGTGTTTAGCCATAATATCGGAATGATAACATATAAAGACTTCGCTGTCAACAGTTTACGAGACGATCCTCCGTCTTAAAAAACCCTCGCAGCACTGATTCCCGCATAAAATCCGGGACGATCGAGACGCAGGGCCGTATCGAAGCGGAAAAGTCCGAAAATGCCGTTTACCGAAACCCCGGTTTCGTGGCGCAGGCGGTCTTCATAAAATGGGATAAAGCCCAGCTCCGGCAAACGGTTTTCATCAATCCA
>PXDL01000254.1 GCA_003566395.1 Balneolia bacterium
ACAGCTTACTCAATATACACCAAGGCTCTTGATTTGATACCCGTGCAACAAAGTTTTCGGATTTTCATCCTTATTACAGGCTTCCTTTTCCTGGCGTCCTCGCTGTACGCTCAGCAGTTGCGTGTGGTACAGCAAACCGCCGAGTTTACCGACTACGAGTTTACCAACGACAGCCTACGGGTAGTTGCACCCCATTTTCTTCAGGTCCCCTACCGCGACGGTGAACTGCGGTACCGCATCCTTGAGCAGGAACTGGTTCGCAAACAGAGTCCCCGGATTGTATCTGTTACAGAAGCCGACGCAGATCAGATTCAAGAAATACTGCCATCGACATCCCGCCCGCTGGTAACTGCAAGTGAAGTTTTTGAGCACCGCAAGCAGTACCGGGCAACCCTCAGCCTGAATGTAGCGCGCAAAGACGAGCGCATGAGCCGCGAATTTCTTATTGCTCGTCATTTGAAAATCAGGGTGTATAATGATGACACCTGGACGTCATCGGCCGTGCAAAACGCTCAACAGCTTCGCCAGATAGAATCGCATCCGCTCAGCAGCGGTGCCTGGTACCGTATTCCGATTCAAAAAAACGGAATTTACCGGCTTGATCGCAGCTACCTGCAAAGTCTTGGAATCGACACCGATGCCGTTGATCCCCGTCGCATTCAGATTTGGGGCACACCGGGATATGAGCTTCCGAAGCCCAATGCGGAATCACGTCCTTCCTTCGCACAGATCCCGATTATTGTGGAAGGCGAGAGCAACGGCACGTTCAACAGCGGTGATGCCGTCTATTTTTATGCCAACGACATACATGAGCGCACGTTTGATCCGCAATCCCGTACCTGGAGCCATAATCTGCACTCCTATGCCCGAAACGGCTATGTATTCCTGACGGTGGGAAATACGAACGGACAGCGGCTCAGTGCCTTTCAGCCGTCCGGTGGCGTAAGTACGGAAATCAGCCAGTTCCGCGATTTTATCTGGAAAGAAGAAGACCTTTTTATGTCTGAATCCCGTCAGCGCTCCGGTACGATGTGGTTTGGTCAGCAGTTCACTCCTGAATTTAACAATCAGGTTATTTTCAACGATACCCTTCCCGGATTTGTGCAGGGCAGCGATATCGAGTTTCACGCGCGCATGGGCGGCCGGTCGCGCACGCTTGTAAATTTTGAATTCAGCCGGAACAACAATGCCTTCGGCTCCATCAACATCACGCCTATAACCGATCTCAATGCCGTTACCGGGCGATCTGCTAATTTTGGAAACGTCACCCGCCAGCTCAACAACGTTAGCTTGCAAAACGGCATTCTTGAAATTCGTGCTCAGTTCGCCACCTCCACACCCGAGGCCCGCGGCTGGGTTGATTACATCAATATCCGGGCTACACGAACATTAAGCCCGAAAAACGGTATTCTTGAGTTTATTTCACCTGATGATTCGGAAGCTACCAGTCAGATTGCACGTTACAACTTTTCGGGTTTCACACAGCGTCCCATGGTCATGGATGTAACCGATCCGGCCAACCCGGTTCTGATTTCCACCGAAGGCAGCGGCAACTCGTGGTCGGCCCGTTATTACTACAATCCCGGACGCAAGCTGATTGCCCAAACCCGGTTTCTTTCGCCTTTACCCGGAGAAACCGTAGAGAACCAAAATTTACAGGGAATAAATTTCTATCCCGATTATGTAATCGTTACGCACGAATCGTTGATGGAGTCCGCCCAGCGCCTGGCCGATTACCGGGCTTCCGAAAACGGGTTGAGACCGGTCATCGTTACACAGCGTCAGATTTTTAATGAGTTTAACGGCGGCGTGGCAGACCCGGTTGCCATACGGGATTTCATGAAGTATTTGTATGACATAGCCGGGCTGGACGACGACCGCCTCCCACAGTATCTGGTGCTTTTCGGCAACGGAACTTTCGATTACCGGGGTATTGAAAGCTCATCGATGCAAAACCTGGTTTTCAATTTCCAGCATTATGTTGATAACGACAACCTTTCCCGGGTAGGCACCTACGGCAGCGACGACTTCTTCGGTTTTCTTGGTGATGATGAAGGATCCTGGACCGCATCCGATCATCACAATCTGCTGGATGTCAAAATCGGCCGTTTACCTGTACAAACGCTCGAACAGGCCCATCTTTTAGTCGATAAAATAGAAACGTTTGAAAACAGAGATAATGCCGGTGACTGGCGCACCCTGTTCACATTTACAGCCGACGACAACGTAAACTCCAGCAGCAACGACCGGGATCTTCATACCTACAATGCCGACTTTACCGCTGAATCTATTGATGAGGACGCCACAGGCATTCGGGTGCGCAAACTCTATCAGTTCAGCTTCCCCATCGAAAATACTCCTGCCGGTCGGCGGGTACCACAGGGAACAACGGCTATTGTTGACCAAATAAACCGGGGTACGCTGACCTTCCATTTTTCCGGGCACGGAAGTGAGCAAGTACTCACAGGGCAGCGGTTGTTTCAGTCATCCGATATTTCCCGCCTGACCAATAAAGATAAGCCCATGATTATGGTCACGGCTACCTGCTCGTTCGGACGGTATGACGACAACGTAGATTTTTCCGGTGCCGAGAAACTGCTGCTTCATGATAACGGAGGCGCCGTGGCTTCGATGACCACCTCTCGCGTTGTTTTCACAAGTACCAGTCCGAATCCCGATCAGGACAACAATTTTGCCCTTCATATTGAGCTGACCCGCCAAATGACGATGCGCAACCCCGGCGGCAGCAACCGTACGATCGGCGAGGTATTTATGGATACCAAGAATTTCGTGAAATCGAACAGCACCCGAATCAATAACCGGAAGTTTGTGCTGCTCGGTGATCCGGCCATGACGATGGGCCTGCCCGAGCAGAAAATGGAAATCACCGAACTCAACGGCATTACGGATTTCAGCAACGGCCCCATCCAGATTCGCTCGCTCGATCAGGTGTCCATTTCCGGACGGGTTGTGGATAATAACGGCAATCCCGATACACAGTTTAACGGTGAAGGCGTTGTGCGTGTGTATGATGCCTCCCGTCTCGAAGCACTGCCCGATCCGGATGTTACTTGCAACCTGTTGAGACCGGAGTGCGGATTCCGTGTTCAAAACGATATTCTTTTTAACGGCCGCGTGAGCATCACCAACGGGGAATTCAATACCGAATTTATCGTGCCTAAAGATATTGCCTATTCGGACTCTCTTGCGCGTATTCACGTTTATGCCTTTAATCCCGACCGAACCGATGCAGCGGGTTCCTTCTCCCGATTTTTCCTGAACGGCATCAACGAAGATGCGGAAAACATTTTCGACGGGCCGGAACTTGATGTTTATATAAACGAAGACACTTTTGTAAACGGCTCACTGGTAAACCGCGATCCTACGCTTTTTGTGGATGTTTTCAGTGAAGGCGGTGTAAATACAACCGGAGCCGGAGTCGGCCACGAACTTATCGCCGTATTACGTGATGAAAACAATCCCCAGCAGGAACAGACGTTTATTCTCAATGAATTCTATACCAGCGAACTCGATGATTTCACCCGCGGCCGGATTGAGTACCCGCTCGACAATTTAAGCGACGGCAGTTACTCGCTGCGAGTGCGCGTCTGGGACGTGTTCAACAATGTTGGTGAGCAGGAAATTTTCTTTGATGTTTCCGGAGGTGACGACCTTATCATCCGCAATATTTACAATTACCCGAACCCGATGCACAACTTCACGAATTTCGCGTTCGAGCATAACCAGCCGAGCGGGCAGCCGTTGGATGTTTTTATCAGAATTTACACGCTCAGCGGCCGGCCGGTAGCCCAGATTCGTGAAAGTCGCATCACCACCGGAAACCTGGAAATGTTTGAATGGCACGGCCGCGACGACGATAACAACCGTCTTGCTGCCGGCACTTACCTGTATCATATGCGGGTCCGCTCCGACGGCCCCGAAGGACGCCGGAGCAAAGAACACATTGAGCGGCTGGTAATAATCCGTTAGCGTTCAACAATTCAACCTGCGCCTAAAAACAGTTTTCAATATTTTTTACCTTACACTACATCGAATAATAACGTTATGAAGCAATTCACTAAATCTTTGGTAGCCGGGCTTTTGCTGCTTGGTTTTGCAGCCGGTCACAGCCATGCACAGGTTGGTATTACGGCCGTACCTTTTATGCAAATTGAACCCGATTCCCGGACTCCCGGTATGGGAAATGCCGGCGTAGCCATTGCCGACAACGCATCGGCCGTATTCTGGAATCCGGCCGGTCTGGCGTTTCAGACTAAACAAACCCAGCTTTCACTTACCTATGCTAACTGGCTTCCGAATTTCAATACCGATCTTTTCTACAATTATCTGGTTGGTAAAACCTATATCGAAGGCATCGGAACCATCGGCGGTCATATCACCTATCTGAACCTCGGTGAACAAGTACAGACCGATGAGCGCGGTGAAGAGATTCGTACCTTTTCAAGCTACGAACTTGCAACCGGTCTCAGCTACGGCTTCCAAATAACCGACAACTTTGCAGTCGGTACCGGATTTCGGTTTATATACAGCCGTCTGACGCCTACCGGTATTGATGTGGGTGGTCAAACCGCCAAAGCGGGTACCAGTGTTGGTATTGATCTTGCAGGTCTGTACCGCTCTAACGAGTTTGATCTGTTCAACCGGGCTTCCCGATTCAGCGCGGGCTTTAACCTTTCCAATATCGGTCCTGCCATACAGTACACCGATGATGAGCAAAGCGATCCGCTGCCTACGCTGCTGCGTTTGGGCGTCGCATACGATATTGCTCTTGACGAGCAGGGTTTCAACACTCTTACGGTTGCAGGCGACCTCTCAAAGATAATGGCCAGAAATGACGAGGAAGGCCGTGCGATGGGCGTGATGGAAGCACTCTTCAATTCCTGGGACACCTACACCCGTTTCAACGGTCAGGAATTAGTGGATGTGCCTCTTGTGGAGCAGTTCATGTATGCGGTCGGCGCGGAGTATTGGTACAACAAGCAGTTTGCCGTTCGGACCGGTTACTTCTATGAGGCGCCTGAAAACGGAGACCGCCAATTCCTTACCTTCGGTGCAGGTCTGCGTTATGATATGTTCGGGGTTGATTTCAGCTACCTTTACACCATCCGTGAAGATCACCCGCTTGCCAATACCATTCGTCTTTCAGTTCTTCTCGATTTCTGATGTCACCTGAACACCACTCACGCTGACACATTTCATGCCTTATTTTTCTCAGCCGTGCAGAAGAATATCCGTTTCGGGTATTCTTCTGTTTTTTATGTGCTCCTTCGCTGCGGCCCAGTCATCTGATTCCCGACAATCCGCGCCACTTCTTTACACGCCCCATCCCACTACAGAAAGCGCTCAGCCGAATGTGCTTCAGCCGCACACCTTGTCTCAGGGTACGGTTCACATCCTTGCGGTGATGGTTGAGTTTGAGCCGGCCGACAACCGCTTCACCTCGGGAAACGGTACTTTTGAGCTGGATTATCTGATGCGTGACGACATCATCATTGATCCGCTTCCCCACGATCAGGGCTATTTTGAAGCCCATCTCGAATTTGCACGAAACTACTTCCGGAAAGCCTCTTCCGAACAGCTCGACCTTGAGTACACCGTGCTTCCGAAGGTGTACCGCCTCTCTGAAGAGATGAAAGCCTATTCGCCTACCGGTCCGGACGATTCGGAAAATTTCAAGCTCGGTAACCTTACGCGCGATGTATGGGAGCTGGTGGCCTCGGACCCCGAACTTCCCGACCTGAGCGCGTTTCCTCAGGACCGGACGATGTTTATTATTTTTCATGCCGGAGCCGGGCGCGACCTGGAGCTAACCGGTACCACCCTCGACAACACTCCTCAGGATATTCCTTCTGTATATCTCGGTCAGGAAACCATTGGCAGGCTTGCCGATATCCCGAATTTCGATGGATTTGAGCTTCCCGGCGGGCTTCGCGTTTTAAACTCGGCAATCCTTCCTCAAACCCAATCGAGGAGAGGTGAAGACGTGACAGGACAAGAATTTGTGCTCGAACTTTCCATCAACGGTATTCTCACGGCTAATGTCGGGAGTTTTCTGGGGATGCCCGACCTTTTCAATACCGAGACAGGCGCTTCAGGAATCGGGCAGTTCGGACTGATGGACGGAGCCGGAATCTTTTCCTATTACGGTTTATTTCCTCCCCTTCCGTCTGCATGGGAGCGTCTCTATATGGGCTGGAGTGAAGCTTTTGATGTTTCCCTCGACGACACCGGCCCCATCACCCTGCCGGCTGCCTCGTTGAATGAACCCAATTCCCTTGCCCGCCACCGGATTTCTTCGGACGAATATTTTCTGGTTGAAAATCGCCATCGTGATCCGTTCGGGGAAGGCGTCACCCTGACCATTCGTCGGCCCGACGGTACGCTCGAAACCCGAACCTTCAGCAATGAGGAGGAGCGGTTTTCACCCAACGACCAACGAGATTACGATGAAATTCTCCCCCCCGGCGTACTTGTAAATGTGAGCAATTTCGACTGGAGCCTTCCGGGCGGGCTTGATGCCGCCGCAGATGAGGCAAATGATCCGGGCGAAGACCGTGAACTGAACGGCGGCATGCTCATCTGGCATATAGACGATGCGGTGATCAGGCGCACCATTGATGATAATGCGATCAACGCCAATTTCGACCGCCGGGGTGTTTCCCTTCAGGAAGCCGACGGTGCACAGGATATCGGCCGTCCGGCTCAGGGCCTCACCAACTTTTCCAACGGCGGCCCTTTCGACTTTTGGTGGTCGGGCAACGATTTTACGGTCATCACGGCCACAGGTCGAGAAATTGTGCTGTATGAGAACCGCTTCGGCGACGACACTTTTCCGAACAACCGGAGCAATACCGGCAGCCCCACCTGGTTTGAGTTTTACGATTTTTCAGACAACATAGCCGAGGCCACCTTCCGGGCCCGTCACGCTTCGACCGGAGACATATCACAGGTTTACAGCCGGCAGCTTGACGCCGGACCCTTTAGGGGCTCCGCCGATACCAAAACCTGGCCGTCCACCCTGACCTGGCATACAGGTATAAATAACACCGATTTTTTAATAATACCCGGCGATGAAAATCTGCTGGCGCTCCGTTCTGTGGACGAATCTTTTTCTGAAGATGAGACCTATGAGCTTCCCGCTTCCGATGTTCCGGTCTATAGCGGTGGATTTATAGCAGGTGCACGTCAGGCAGGCAGCGACATTCAGGTAACCTCATCAAGCTGGGACGGGAATACCTTTAATACATTCTGGGAAAGCACGGTGGAGGGAACGGCCGGAGGTATGCTAAGTACCACCGATGTAACAACGATTGATCTCGACACCACCCCTTTCCGTTTTAGTTTTTCCGACGGTACACCACAGTTGATAGCAGGCGGATTTCAGCAAAGTGCAGGCCTGGGCGGAGTGCAGGCTTTCATAGAGGATGACGTGCTTACCACAACCGACGGGATTGAGCGCTCGCTGCGTAACCTGCCAGAATCGAACCGGACGTACGCAGCCATGCTTCAGTTACGGGCCAATTCGCTGCCTCTTCCTTTCCTGATCACAGACACGGAGCTCCGGATAATCCGCCAACATCCGCAGGACGATTCCGGGATTGTTCAGGCCGACGGTTTTTCATGGCCTGCCGTGATTGATTTTAACGACGACGGCTCCCTCGATTTCATTTATGTGAATTACGAGACCAACCGCCTTGAAGGCAAAAACGACAACGGCGCTTTTTTATGGGATTTCCCTCTCGACGCCCCGGACGGCATCACCTTCACCGGCGCTCCGCTTATTGCTGATATTACCGGCAACGAGCGGCCCGACATCCTGGTGGCCGCAGCCGACAGCCTTTCCTACATCATACACGGATACGACTACAGACTGAATCCGCTTGACGGTTTCCCGCTGTATGTCGGTTCTCTTGACGACACTCCCGACGCGGTTCCGGTACAGCCTTTGTTCCGGGAGAACCGGCTCTATGCCGTTTCCCCGGCAGGTGATCTGAAAGTTTGGGAGTTTGACCGGGCAGGCCGGGTATGGGCAGGCTACATGTACGGCAGCGAAGTAAATAACAAAATTGTTGGAAGACCGCCCGAATCGGATGTTGCCGAACGAGGTTTTGATCTCCTCAACAAAGACGAAACCTACAACTGGCCAAACCCGGCGCGGGATGAAACCTGGATTCGCTATCAGACCGGTGAACCGGCCGACATCACGATAACGGTTGCCAGTATGAGCGGTACCCGACTGTACGAACGCCGGGTGCAGTCGGCGGGCGGTTCGGCCGAGGAAGTACTTGTGGATACCTCAAGCTGGAGCAGCGGAGTGTATTACGCAAGGGTTCGTGCTTCTAACGGCGGAACCGAAGAAACCCGGTTGATAAAAATCGCGGTCATCCGATGATCATACGAACCGATATTTCCGAACATAACGTCTTCATGTCCCAACCCGTGAATCACATTTTGCAGAAGCTTATCCTGACCCTGTGCATGGTGTTAACCGGTGCCGGATTCCTGCTGCTTGCCGGCACGGCTCAAGCCCAGCAAAACCCGGCATTCCTGAACTACCCCCACAACCATCTGGACTGGTACACGATCAGCAGCGATCATTTTCTGGTACATTTCCAGGAAGGCAACGATCGTCCGGCCCGGGTCATTTCACGCATTTCCGAAGAAGTCTGGACCGATATCACCGAACTCTACGATTACGAACCGGATATTCCGATAAGCATCGTACTCATCGATCGTGAAGACTACTCAAACGGGGCCGCCTACTTTTTCGATAATAAAATTGAGATTTGGCTTCCTTCCCTCGATACCCCCCTTCGCGGAACCAACAACTGGCTTCGCGACGTAATTGCGCACGAATTCACCCATATTGTCCAGATTCAGGCGTCGTTGAGCGGAAGCCGCCGCCGTCCGATTACTTATGTTCAGTGGCTTTCATATGAGAATGTCCGCCGCCCCGATGTCCTTTACGGGTATCCTTCGGGTATTATCAGCTATCCCCTTTCGTCGGTCAGCGTGCCGGCCTGGTTTGCCGAAGGAACCGCTCAGTTTACCCGCGAAGACCTGCACTACGACTACTGGGATTCTCACCGCGATATGATGCTCCGCACCCGGATTCTGGAGGAAAAAGAACTCGGGCTGGTTGAAATGGGTCACTTTTCCTCCAAAACAAGTTTTGAGCGCGAGCTGGCCTACAATCAGGGATTCGCCTTCACCCAATATCTGTCCGACCGCTTTGGTGAACAAGTCATCGCCGACATCACCAAAGGACTTCAGAATACCAACGATATACGGACGTCGATGCGCCGGGTGACAGGCATCGGCGGCGAGCAGCTCTATGCCGACTGGGTTGACAGCCTTCGTACCGCTTATACCGACTACGCATCTCACATCCGGCCCAACGATGCCGAAAAAGTGCACGATATCGGGTTTATAAACATGAATCCGGTTTTCACACCGGACGGCAAGATTGCTTTTCTCAGCAATATGTATTTCGATTTTGCGCGAACCCAGCTTGTTGTTATCGACGAGGATGGCGAACGCACCCGGCTTTTTGAAACCGGTGACGCCGAACAGGCACCCGGAAACGGCAGCTTCCGGCACAGTTGCGGAATGTACTCCACGCCCCTCATCAGCCGGATAGGCAGCGGGTTTTCTTTTTCACCCGATGGAAAGCGAATTGCCTACAATCACATTCGTAAAAATCGCTACGGCGAAACCTACAATGATATCTACATCCACGAGCCGGATAAAGATGAAACTACGAAAATCACACAAAGCGCCCGGCTGAGCGAACCAGCCTGGAGCCCCGACGGTTCGCAGCTTGCCGCCCTTCAATCCCGCGACGGATCACTAAACCTTGTGCTTGTTGATCCCGAAACGGGTGAGGTGACTCAAATCAGTAACTTTGACCGGAGCGAGCAGCTTTACCGCCCTGTATGGCACCCCGAGGGAAACAGGATTTATGCCGCAATGGGAGCCCAAAAAGGACGCAATATCGTGGTGTTCGACCTTGAACAGCCCGGAGAATGGGAAATTTTGCTCATGAGAAGCGATACCGACATCCGCGATCCCTTTGTCTCACCTGACGGGCGCCACCTCTATGTAGCCGCCGATATGAACCACAAGTTCGACATTTACCGATACGATCTTCATGAACCCGGCGCACGACTTGAGCAACTTACCGATGTGGTAGGCGGCGCATTTATGCCGCATGTAAACAGCTCCGGAGACCTGTTGTACTCCGAATTCACTGCTGACGGTTATAAAATCCGCAAAGCTGCGGTCGAGAATCTTCTTGAACACGCCCGGGAGGAAAACCTGGCCGCCCGGCCGCACTTCGGCCCGGTTCAGCGCCCCGACCCAACCGGCAATCCGCTCAACCAGTTCGACGACATGGACATCGAGCCGTTCGACGACTACGTCTATGCCGTTGCCGATACCGGTTCCTACAGCTTCCAGCTTTCCACGCGCGGACAATCGCCTGAGCGCAATTTTTATGCGTATGAGGACACTTTTATCTCCTTCAGTTTTCTGCCGGCCATCCGTTTCGACAACTATTCCCAGGAGTTCGGCAGCAATTCAAGTCTGGTTAAAGCCGGGAATTTCGGTGATCTTGGCCGCAATATTCTCCGCGATACCAAGATCGGGTTTTATATGTCTTCGAGGGAGATACGCGATCGATTAACCCTGTTCGGAGGTTTGCTTGTGGGGCCTGCATCGCGTGACGCTGAGACCGTAAACGACTTTTTTGCACCCGGCCGGCTTGTGGACCTCGACCGTGACCTTTTTCTTATCGCCGAATACAACGGGCTGCCTTTTATTGAGCGTCACTGGTCGCCAACCGTTGAAATTGGTCTGTATAATCTGCGCCGCAACGTTGCCAACGGCCTTGAGATCGAAGAGTTTGCCTGCACGGCCTGTCTGCCCGACACAACGAGCATTGATATCGCTTATGATATCTGGCAGGCCGAAATCAACCTGTACAGCAAGATCAACCCGTACAGTCTTGTGCAGCTTGGGCTACACCATACGCCCTATCGGGTATCCACTGCATCTTTTTTTTCCAACGAGTTCAATGACTTCGTACCGGGCTCCACTTCACGCTATTTTATCGGCAACACGCTGACCGCAGCCTACTTTGTAAATGCCTATCTCCCCTACAGGCACGGTGACATCGCTCCGCTCGGAATACGGGGACACCTGCGGTATAATTATCAGCCCGGGCGATTGCTCGATAGTTACGAAATCCGGGACGGCACCCTCATTCCCGTCTATAATACTTTCCGGAATCACTCGGCAGAGATTGATGTCCGCTACGGATTCATGGGGCCGGGTTTTCGCGTATTTCAGGCCCGGACGCGGCTTTTCTCCTATCTCGGGAATCCCGACGAATACTTTTTTTTGGATTACATCGGCGGGTTCGACGGCATGAGAAGCTATCCGTTTTTTGCCCTTGGCGGAAATCGTACAGCCTTTGCGCAGCTCTCCTATTACCAGCCGCTAATGACCAATATCAACCGGCAGAGCGGCCGCTTTACCCTTGATAAAATTTTTGCACGCTTTTTTGCTGAAGCCGGAAACGGATGGGGCGGACCACTCGAGATCGGTGACAATATTAAATCGGGTATCGGGGCCGAACTACGTGTAAGTATTAATTCGTATTATCTGTTTCCTTCGCGGTTTTTTATCAGCGGAGCGTACGGATTTAACCGTTTCGACCTAAGTATTCCCGAAGGTTTCGTGAGCGCCGACCAGCGTGATTCCGTTCAGTTCGGCGGTGAAGTACTGCTGAATTTCGGCCTGCTCTTCGATTTTGAGCTGTAATGACTACCAAAAACTTTGAAGCAACTTCGAACCTAAGTTGCCGGCCGGGGTTTACTGTACTTTCCGGCAAATGCTGTATCTGATACAGCAAACGGATCATTCTGAACCTGAACATTTATTTATCCAGCGATTGACATGAAACGTCTCCCTTTTTTCTTCCTGTTGCTTGCAACCTTAATCACATCCGGATTTTACGGACCGCTTTCTGCCTCAGGTTCCGGTTAT
>PXDL01000014.1 GCA_003566395.1 Balneolia bacterium
AGACTGCAGGCCGATCCGACCGTATCTTATGCATTAGGTAAGCGAGGCAGATTGCGTGTTGCCGATTACCGGGTGCGACATCCATATAATACGTATGTAATCAACGGTCTCCCGCCGGGGCCCATCACAAATCCGGATATGCATTCAATCCGCGCAGTATTACAGCCCGACGAGCATAATTATCTGTTTATGGTTGCCAACCCTGACGGATACCATGCCTTCACCCGTACCTATGCCGAGCATCGGCGTGAAGTAGCCAGGTGGCGACAATGGTTGCGTGAGCAGGATCGTCTGGCAGGGGAGCAGGCCGCTCGGGAGGCGCATGGGCAATAAGATCATTCAGCCTCACGCTATTTGGCCTCTTGAATAAGCAGTCAGAAGATCAGATGATGTGCTTTTTTTCAATAGCAATTCTTCTTTCATAAATCGTATATTAAGGTTTATCTTCAATAAATTTTACTGAGTTTTTTAAAATTAAAAAATGCAGGCATATAGCAGTATCGTAAATTCACAGGTGATAACTTAATTGCATATGTACACTGCTCCAAACGGCTGAATAAGCAAATTGCTGATATTTTTTACTTATCTGGTTTGTTCAAAATCAGCCTGAGACATCTCAACTACCGAAATTCATAACTGATAATTTTCTGAAATTAGTTTGCTAATCTCTCCGGTTTAATCACTGTAGACACTAAGTGTATCAAAAATCTCCTACCCGTTTTAATTCTACATGGAAAGCTCAAAATCCGACAAATACCCGAATCACTACTCCAATACAAACGGTAACGGTGTTTTAAGAAACGGTCTTCAGCAGCCCGAGGCTGAGGATCAAAACGACCCGTTCGATCCCAAAGAAATCCTGAATGCGCTTTGGGCCGGCAAATGGATAATTGTTGCCTGTACTATAGTAGCGGGAATTATAGGCTACTACCATACTCAGGGCCTACAGGATGAATTCCAAACCTCTTCAATCTTCATAATTGAGTCTCAGCGAGCAGACAGGGGGTTGAACCTATTTGAATTTACTCAGTCAAGATCGCTGACCTGGAATGAAACAGGCACTGAAATGGAGTACATTCGTAACTCTACCGAGTTGGGAGAGCGTGTGGGCCATCGTTTGTTGAGCGATTTATACAACCCGGCTACAGGTGACACTTTACCTGTATTAAAAAGAGCTGGTTTAGGACGTTTTCCGGAAAGCAATGTTATTTCAAGGCTCGGAAGAATTCTTCCGGGAATGATTAGACTGGATCAGGTCCGGGATATGAACTTAGTACAGATTTCAGCAAGAAGTACCGACCCTTATGAAGTTGCTTCAATTCTAAACTACTATGTTGAGGAATATGCCCGAATTGATGAAGATATTACCCGTTCCAATCTTAACGCAGCGGCTGCATACCTACAGGAATTAGAATCAGAAAGCACGCTCACCTTAGAAGAGCAAAATGAAAAAATCCGCCGGTTCATGGAGCAAGACTGGACTTTAATGACAGATCAGGAAGGAACTGCTGCAGCCCAGGAATTGAGGCAGCTTTTCAGACAAACGGAGGAAATTCAATTCGAGAATGAACTTATTTCTGACTATCTGGAACGATTAAGAGAAGAAAAAGACCAGGTAATCGACATGCTCGCCGATGGAGTAGGTTCAGGAGTTGAAGGGTGGTTAGGTTTGCTTGAGCAATCAATCCTTGACCTTGAAATGCAGGCTGAAATATTTTATATCGAACAGCCAGGTTTAAGAAACAATCCTCAGCAAAGTGCTGAACTTACCGGAATTCTCCAACGCCTGGACTACCTCAGGGAACGCAGACAGGAAAAAATTGCTATTCAGTCAGAAAACCTCAGAGAAATGCAAGGACTTAATGAAGCAGCTTTAACTACTTATTTGACGGAATTAAGAAGAGAAATAAGGGAAAATGAAGCTATTCTTGTTGACCTCGGTAAACGACTGGCATTTATGCAGAATAAAGTTGGTGAGCTGCAAAACGATATCGTTGAGATAATGGGCCAAAGTGCTGAGCTACAGAGGATGAAACGGAATATGGAGATCAATGAACAGTTATATCTGAGCCTGCTTCAGCGTCTTCAGCAAACTCAGATTGCTATACGCTCAGAAGTGAGCAGGGTTCGGGAAATTCGCCCGGCATTCGTTCCCGGAACACCCGTGAGCCCAAACCGTCCCCGTAATTATGTAATGAGTATTCTGCTTGGAGCAATTTTTGGTGCCGGGCTTGTGCTATTACGTAAATTTATGGACGATCAGGTGCACGATCCCGAACAATTGCGAAAAGCGGGTTTCAATGTGATCGGAGTTGTGCCGGACTT
Organism: Balneolia bacterium; assembly: GCA_003566395.1. GTDB lineage: Bacteria > Bacteroidota > Rhodothermia > Balneolales > Cyclonatronaceae > Cyclonatronum. Next base: position 2,326 of record PXDL01000014.1, read on the forward strand.
AAGCGGCTATATTAAAATGCACTTTAAAAATACACCATTTATTCCGGTTCAGGGACGTCAGGTTGATGTTAATATGGTTCCGCTTATCGACCCGATTGCTGCTGGTTCCGAGGCCTACAGACGACTTAGAACGAATGTTGAGTTCAGCCATGTTGATCATGAATTAAAGACGTTGGTTATTACCAGCTCTAAACCGGCCGAAGGTAAGAGCCTCACCGCAGTAAATCTGGGACTGACCTTCGCGCAGTACGGGAAACGCACGCTGGTGCTGGATTGTGACCTTAGAAAGCCCACACTTCACAAAAAGTTTAGCCTCGAGAAAGCTCCGGGCGTTTCTGACATTCTATTTGAAAAATCTTCATTTGATGAAGCCG
>PXDL01000059.1 GCA_003566395.1 Balneolia bacterium
CTGCTCATCTGTGAAGCCGGCGTCAAGCTGTGATTTTGCCCATTGTATAACGTCGTCTGATACCATGTCATCACCTTTATAAGAAAGATTAATAGGTAGGTATATAAAAAGGTTACCTACATGAAATATTTTCGCATTATCTCCCTTGAGCGCAGGCAGGGCAGGAGCTCGGAGTTTTTTTCCCAGGTGCGGCTTGTGTGCATGCGCTTTTCAAGCTCTTCAAGCGATTCATCAAGTGTTTGAAGCTTCAGGGGCATTTCCTTCATTGCTGCGCGCACATTCTCCCGTATCTGCCAAACCCCCACAGGGCACCAGTAGTCCGGCGTTATCTCGCGCAAAACAAACGCTGCTGCCTGGCGCTTCCGGCGCTTCATGTATTCCAGGACAGCAAGGCGGGCCGCATAGTAGGCGCCTGTTATGTTGCTTGCGTAATTTTTTCTGCCAGAGTGCGGCTCCCAGTCAATCACAAATTCCGGCTGGCTTTCCCTGTCAAGCCAGATGTTCCCTGGCATCCAGCACTCCTGGTTCTCGAACGCCCACTTTCCCGGCGCAAGCAGTATTTCGAAATGGTTTCCAAGGTATGTTGAGGTGAATATCTGGTAGTAGTCCATCTCCTTCAGGCCCTTGACCTCCTCCATGAGCTGTTTTCCAAGCATGTCGTCTGTCGCGGTTATGCTCCAGCGGGTGGGCACCAGCTTTTTTTCAATGCCGAGCATGCCTATTGAAAGTATTTTGGATATCTGGGAAACGGGCGCCTCGCTGTAGAGCGCCTTGACCTGGTCTGATGCCTTCAGCTCGTCCGACACTATCGAGTCCACCTTTCTGGCGATGGGGGCGTTCTCTGTTGTCTTGAAATCTTTTATGTAGCCGCTTGTCCCCCATGGTGCTGAGACAGAGCTGAACGCGTTCTCGATCCTCGGCTCTTTGTAGAATTTCGTCTCAGTGCAGACGGGCTTCCTCGAAAGCGCTATGTCCTGCATCTCCTGAAGGTGGCGTGACGGCCTTTTGGCGGAAGTTGCAGCCATTGTCTCCTTTGAGCGCACAAGCATGTAGCGCATCTCAACTATCTCCTCGAGCGGGGAGCCGTACCACGCTTCGGGTGTATCCATTGCCTTTTTCTCGATCGGGGATATCATGGGCCCTGCAAGCACCTTGGGATAGCCCACGCTGCCCACAAATATTCCCGGCGAGTTTCCGTCAAGCTCCTTGCTTATGGTGGGCTTCAGCTTTCCGAGCGCCTTTGCCTTTTCGATGCGCTCGCATTTCATCTTTCCACACATCATCTTGGTGCCCTTGCACTGGATGCACATGCTCGCAGCCATGGGATTATATACGAAAACAGGGTTTAAAAGGCATTCTGGATTGTAATGGATAATTCTTAAATACAGCTGCGCCTCCAATAGACTGCATGGCAAGAATCGATAAGGGGCTTGTGCTGAAGCTGCCCGCAGATATGCTTCAGGCTGTCCACCTGGCTGAGGGGGACGAGGTCGAGTTCGAGCTTGTGGGAAACTCGATGATAGGCATAAAAAAGGCTGAGGAGCTTTCAAGCGGGGAAAGGGCGGTCCTCGAGAAGCTGGGGAAGATAAAATTCGCAGATAGGAACAGGGAGAACGTGAGGAACGCGCTGGATGAGAGCGAGTACAAGGTGCTCGGCGGGCTGATGAAGCGGGGCGCGGTCAGCTTTTACGAGGGCGGCAAGTACAAGGAAAAAGGCGTCTATTCCATTTCAAGGAATTTTTATTACTACTTGACAAAGCCTGCTGAAAAAAGTGGTGAAAAGCGCTGCGGGATTGTAAAAAAGTGCATGGGGAACAAGAGCCACATGGTGGTAAAGGACTTCAACCAGGCAAAGGATGTACTGACTCAGCTGGAGCCCGAGATAGCTTCAGGGAAGATTGTTGTTGTCAGGGGGTTTGACAAGGCCTTTTACATTGTGGCGCAGGAGGCTGTCTCGGATGTTGGGAGCTGCCTCTTTGCAGCACTCGAGGTCGGGGACATGACCCTTGATGAGCTTGGCGACAAATGCGGTGTTGAGAGGGAGCTGTGCAAATCTGTGCTTGAGGTGCTGAGGGAGAGCGGGGACATCATAGAGAAGAAGAAGGAGCTGTATTCGCTTGCATGAGGAAAAGTGCGTTTTGATAGCGATATTGACCGGGAATGAGGACAACACGGCTTTTCTGATGAAAATGGCGGGGGCGCGGAAAGTTGTGGTGGCCCACATAATTGACAGCGAGAGGGTGAAGCTTTCAGGGAACGAGCTCAGGCTTTTCATGGAAGAGTCGGAGGAGCTTGCAGAGTCCATCCAGAACAAACTTAGAAGGATGGGCAAGCATGTAAAGGTCTACAGGGAATGGGGAAAGGTTGCAGAGAAGATAAAGAACATTGCACAGAAGGAGGGTGCGAAAGAGGTTTGGGTGCACCCAGACAAAGCGCACAAGGCAACGATTGAAGAACTCAGAAGAATCAAGGAAATAGATTTGAAGGTTGCCTAGAAAAGTGGGCCCATCCGGATTCGAACCGGAGGTCTCGTCCACGTCAAGGACGCGTCCTAACCGGGCTAGACTATGGGCCCTTAATGTGCAATGGACCTGTCGGGATTTGAACCCGAGACCTCTCCCACGCCAAGGGAGTACTCTTCCAACTGAGCTACAGGCCCACGGGTTACGGGCTTACAAAGACTATGTTGTCGCCAC
>PXDL01000575.1 GCA_003566395.1 Balneolia bacterium
GAGGGGAAGTTACCTGATTCGTAAATGCTCGCCAGACCACACGGACAGCGGCTACACGTAATTGGTAGTGTGACAGCTCATCGTAGTTATGCACAGGAGCTGTCATGGAAAAAACTCTGGAAGAAAAAATCGAATCCCTCAAAAAGCGTGGGGCCCGGCGAAAAACCAAACGATACTCAGAAGAGTTCAAGCGAGATGCGCTGAGGCTTGTCAATCATCTAAAAGCCAGCGGGTGGACCCAGCAGGCCATCAGCAAATCATTGGGGATGCCCTGGGTAACATTTAAAAGATGGCAAGAGAGCTACGAACGTGAGAAGCCCGGAGGCTTTCGCCCGGTCAAAGTAGTGGATCGCAAAGCAGTCACGTTGGTATCGCCCTCGGGCTGGCGTATCGAGGGATTGACCCTCGACGAGCTCGTAGAAGTCGCCGGGAGACTTTGAGATGATCGGCTCCACGAGAAACGTCACCGTCTGGGCCTATCCAAAACCCTGTGATTTGCGAAAAGGTCATAATGGGTTGAGCGGGCTGGTGGTTACGGAGTTCAAAGCGGATCTCTTGAGCGGAGATTTTTTCATCTTTTTGAATCGACGCCGCACCTTATGCAAGGTGCTCTTATGGGACGGAACGGGGCTGTGTATTTATAACAAAAGACTGGAGAAGGGGCGGTTTGCGTGTCTGTGGCGAGCGCCGGGAGAAGAAGAAGTAACGCTAACCTCGTCGGAGCTCTCCCTCTTTTTGGAAGGCTGCAGTCTGGTGGGAAAAGAGCGGTTGAGTCCACCGGAATTTATCCCTTGAACAAGCGATCGTCCTATGATCAAATATAGCCACTATGGTTGATATTCGCACAGAAGACGATATCGAAAGACTGCGCCAGGTAGCGGTACTGCAGGATGCCGAAATTGGTTTTTTGCATGAGCGTATCGCTGCAATGTCGGCGGAACTTGAGAAAGCCAAAAAGGAAAAACAGGGACGGTTGCAGCAGGAACTCGAAGCGGTCCAGGAACATCTGGCCAAACTCCAAAAGATCCAATTCGGGGCATCCTCAGAAAAACGAAAGAAAGACGAGCAACCCAAAAAAAAGAAAAAACGAAGACGCCGCAGGCGCAGCGGCCCCAGACCGCAACCGGATCTGGAAGTGCAGACCGAGGTCTTTGAACTCGATGAGGCCGACAAAATCTGTCCTGGCTGCGGCGACCCCTTGGGTGAGATGGGGGATTGTACCGAGGACAGTGAGTTGATCGACGTCATCGAGCGCAAATTCGTTCTCAAAAAGGTCAATCGCCAGAAATACACCTGCCGCGGCTGCGGTCATATCGATACGGCGTTGGGACCGGAAAAGTTACGGGGCACTCGTCGGTATTCACCGGAGTTCGCCATTGAGGTGGCCACCAATAAATATCTCGACCATCTTCCGCTCGCTCGTCAGGTGCGGCGGATGGAACGGCAGGGGCTACGCATTGATACACAGACGCTATGGGACCAACTGGATAAACTCGCCGATCATATCGAAACGACCTATCTGGGGATCAAGCACTGGATTTTTGGCGGTGATGTGATGGGGATGGACGAGACGAGTTGGCCCCTGATGAAGAAAGGCAAAACCAAGAACTGGCAGATGTGGGCGATGCATGGGCGCGGCGCGTCATTCTTTGCGATTCGCGATTCCCGGTCGGGAAAAACAGCCATTGAATTACTCGAACACTTTAAAGGTTGGTTGGTCACCGACGGCTACCAGGCCTATCCGATGGCCGAGAGAAACTCGGACGGTGAGATTCGCCTGGCCGGATGCTGGTCCCATGCGCGCCGCAAATTTGTCGACGCTGAATCCAACCATCCTGAGCTTGCCGAAAAAGCACTCGATATGATCGGCGAACTCTATGAAATCGAGTCCCGCACACGAGATCCGGACGAGGGTTGGAAGCTCTTAGAGTGGCGCCGAAAATTGAGGGGGGAAGAGAGCAAGCCGGTCCTTGCCAGACTGAAATCATGGTCCGAATCGCAACGGGCGCTGCCGCGAAGTGCCATTGGCAAGGCCATCAAATATCTGCGAGCCATGTGGCCCAGACTGGTCCTCTTTGCGGATCATCCAGAACTCTGGATTGATAATAATCCAACCGAACGGGGTATCCGCGGTCCCGTAGTGGGAAGGAAAAATTTCTACGGCTCTCGAAGTCGCAGAGGTACGGAAGTCGCCGCGATGCTTTATACGATTTGCGAGACGGCGAAAGTTTGCGGCGTAAATCCCCGCGATTATCTGCGCCGGGTGGTGATGAACGATATCAAATCACCGCATACGGTGACGCTGCCACGGCCCATCGAAGAGGTGATGGCCACAGAGTGACCCGCACGCACTTTTATCCAACCGGAGCCACGTCCTTTTGCGGCGTCGCTCCGGTTTTTTATGTTGGTGATGTGGGAAAGCCCGTAAAATCAGCTACACTAACGTGGTTCAGCGAGCATTTACGATACTGAGATCGCCGGTAATTTCGGAGCAACCAGAAGCGATGAAAAGTTGATAGGTTAGAGAATTATTGATCTGATAATCGCCATCGTAAACGGTGCAATCCGCAGGCCCAGGGGTCAAAACTCTAACGGGTTCACCTCCATCACAATCGATAGTGGCGGAGCCGTCGCCATGATCGATGATCGAGCAGCCCTCATCTTCTTCGGTGGGAAAGGTGATTTCCGTACC
>PXDL01000497.1 GCA_003566395.1 Balneolia bacterium
GACAAATTGCTTTCAATGACTTCGGTTGATCCCGAAATGGAAGCCATTGCCGCGGAGATTGATCAGCTTAGTATTAAGAAGTTGAAGAAAACCTTCAAAGAGTCGCTGCACAGCGGTATTCACGGTATTTGTTTTAGCCCATATCTGGAAGGGCAAAATCTGGGTGATCATCTGTCAATAGAGCAAATAGAGCGAAGAATGAAGGTTGTGGCTCCCCATACCAAGTGGATCCGTTCGTTCTCGTGTACCGATGGAAATGAACTGATTCCCGAAATTGCCAAAAAAATGGGATTAAAGACCTTGGTCGGAGCCTGGATTGATGGAAACATCGAGGCTAATGAAACAGAGATAGAGAATTTGATCAGAATTGCCAAAGCGGGTCATGCCGATATCGTCTCTGTTGGTAACGAATGTCTGCTGAGGGGAGATGTGAGTGAGGATGAGATCATAGCGTACATCAACCGGGTAAAAGAAGCTTTGCCCGGAGTAATGGTGAGCTATGTTGATACCTACTATCAACTCCACAAAAACCCGGATGTGATTGAGGCATGCGATGTTGTGCTTGCCAATTGTTATCCGTTCTGGGAAGGGTACAATGCGAACCACTCATCGGTGTATCTGGCAAAAATGTATGAAGTGATAAAAGAGGTAGCCGGTAATAAAAAAGTAATTATAGCAGAAACAGGCTGGCCTACGTACGGGAAAAACGTAGATCAGGCTGAATCGTCCGTCGAAAATATGATGAAGTACTTCATCCGCCTAAAGAAATGGAGTGAACAGGAGAATATTGAAGTGTTTTACTTCTCATCATTTGATGAATCCTGGAAAGCACGACACGAGGGTGATGTAGGAGCCAGATGGGGACTTTGGAATAAAAATGAACAGTTAAAAGTAAATTAAATGTCTTTTAGAAAAGAACGGTTTCAAACATTCAGGGCCACCGATATCCCTGAAAAAATACAGCTTCTGCGCCAAATGCCGGAAGACGAACTAAAAAAACAGTTTCGGGAAATATTGGAAGAGGGTGTACACGGATTTTGCTTCAGTTTATACGAGGAAGGGCAAAAACCCGGTGATGCCGTTACAGAAGATCAGATTCGTAAAAGGCTGGAAATCCTGCGCCCATATACGAGCTGGATCCGCACATTCTCCTGTACCGAGGGAAATGAATTGATTCCGAAAATTGCCAAAGAGATGGGGTTCAAAACGCTGGCGGGTGCCTGGCTGGGAAGCGATTCGGTCAAAAACAGAAAAGAACTCAAAGCCCTGATACAACTCGGCAAACAGGGACTCGTGGATATTGCCGCAGTCGGAAATGAAGTCCTCTACCGGAACGATCTTGTTGAAGAAGAGCTTATTGCAAACATTGCAGAAGTTAAAGCCGGGCTACCCGATATACCCGTGGGCTATGTTGATGCCTATTATGAGTTTGTCCAGCGGCCACAGATTGTGGATATATGTGATATTATTCTCTGTAACTGCTATCCGTACTGGGAAGGAACTCCTTTTGAATATTCATTCGACCACATGCGCCATATGTATCAGCTTGCCATCGATGCCGGAAAAGGAAAGCGGGTGGTGATCACCGAAACCGGCTGGCCGAGTCAGGGCGAAGGCCTTGGAGGGGCTAAACCGTCGCACATGCACGCCATGCAGTATTTCATCAATATCCACCTTTGGGCGCAGGAAAATGAGATCGAAACGTTCTATTTCTCTTCTTTTGACGAGTCCTGGAAAGTTAGCACCGAAGGGGATGTAGGCGCTTACTGGGGCGTTTGGGATAGTAAAGGAAAACTCAAATTTGGAACATGAACACATTTAAAAATCTGGGTATAGCTCCGGGAAAGGCCATCTGTTATTCCGGATTTCGCGACGGACAGCAGCCGGGCGGCCCGTATCCTGATTACAATCAAGTCAGGGAAGACCTTCTTATTCTGGAGCCTAACTGGAAATACCTCAGGTTATATGATTGTGACGAACATGCCCGTACCGTCCTTGAGGTTATAAAAAATGAGCGTTTGGATTTAAGGGTGATGCTCGGGGCCTATATCGAAGCCGAGATGAACAACTTCAACTGCCCGTGGAACGGGGGTGTGTATTCTGAAGAACAACTGAGCAGAAACAGAAATCTGAATGATCGCAAGATTGAAACCCTGATTGAACTTGCCAATGCCTGGCCCCATATCATTTTTTCGCTCTCTGTGGGCAACGAAGCCTGCGTGGAGTGGACCGATCATTATGTGCACGAAAACAGGGTACTGGAGTTTGTACGCAAGGTGAAGTCCGGAACATCGCAACCGGTTACTTTTTGTGAAAACTATGTTCCCTGGCATTTCAAGCTGGAAAAACTGGCCCGGGAGCTGGATTTTATCTCCATACATACATATCCGGTGTGGGAGTACAAGCATATTGAAGAAGCCCTGGATTTCACCAAAGAAAATTTCGCATCCGTAGCCCGCAAGTACCCGGATATTCCGGTCGTAATTACCGAAGCCGGCTGGGCCACCAACTCCAACGGACAGGGAATCGATCCGGGCAACGTGAATGAAACCTATCAGAAAATCTACTTCGAAAAACTGATGGCCTGGACCGGACGTGAAGGGATTCTCACCTTCTTCTTTGAAGCCTTCGATGAACCCTGGAAAGGATCACCCGAACCCATGGAACCCGAAAAACACTGGGGCC
>PXDL01000473.1 GCA_003566395.1 Balneolia bacterium
ACAAACTGAGCCAGAGCGGGCAGCGTAAAAATTAGCACCGGAAACGCAAGGCAGTGCACGATGCAGAGCGAAGAAAGAAGAATGCTCAGTCTTGAATAAATATTGGTTTGTGAAACGTAACTCATAATTTTTTTAATGGCACACAGGACAACGCCCGTGCAGCCGGATTTCCTTTTCTTTAATTTCGAAACCCATCATGGATTCATTATTGACTGTAAGGGCGGATGAATCCACGGGGAAGCAGTAAATTTTTTCGCAACTGTCGCAGACAAAATGGGCATGATCATGCTCGTGCTCTTGATCATGGGAATGAGCTTGGTCATTGCGGTAAATAGCGTAAAGCCAGTTCCGGTCTTCGGTAGCCACGCGGTGGGCAAGCCCTTTGTCAACGAAAGTATTCAGGGTACGGTACAGCGTAACTTTATCCACGTCTTTGGGCCCGAGTTTTTGTGAGATCTGCGCATGCGACATGGCCGTGCGGGATCGCATCAATACATCAAGGGTCTGAAGCCTTATCCGGGTTACTTTAAGGTTATACGCCCGTAAAAGTTCGCTGTGATAATCGTCTGAATTCATAAATTAAATATACAAATAGTGCAACTTGGTTGCAAGTGAAATGAGTCACGTTTCAAAACCGCTTAAAAATAAAGATCGGAACGGTCAAAAAAAATGAACGTCACGGGTATTAAAAATATTCCGGCTTTATTCGTATTCACATTTTTGCAGGCTGATGTTGACATTACTACTGCGCCCGATTAAATTCAGCCATGATTTTTTCAACGGTACATCTGCACAACTGGTGGTGGCTGCTTCCATGAAGCGGTTCAGCTAATTGTGTGCAGTCGTATCCGGCAGTACTACTTTTCAACCCGCTTCGACCTTTTCCGACAGCGGGTTTTTTTTTGCCCGTTGCAGCTTTGAGCGGTATAAAATCAATTCTTAAATGACTTTCGAAACGTTTAAAAACCTTGCTGAATCCTATACGGCTGTGCCTGTTTACAGAATGAGCCTGGCCGATACGGTCACGCCGGTGTCTGTATTTATGCGCATACGGGGCGGGGCTGCTTTCCCATTTCTGTTTGAATCGGTGGAAGGAGGCGAACAGCTCGGGCGCTACTCTTTCATCGGTAAAAATCCTTATCAGGTTTTTCGTTTTGCAGAGGGAGAAGCCAGGCTTAGCCGGGAAGACGGCACCGAAACTGACCTCGGTCATGATTACTACGGAGCGCTGCGCTCCCTTACCCGCCGGCATACCGAGCCGGACCTTCCCGACCTGCCGAGTCTGACGGGCGGAGCGGTAGGGTACTCGGCCTATGACACGGTTCGCCAGACCGAGCACCTTCCGAACACTCCTCCGGACGACCTCAACGTGCCCGATGCCGTCTGGGCGTTTTATGATCAGATTTACGCTTTCGATCACGTAAAGCACCGCATCATACTGATAAAAACCGTGTTTACCGAAGACCTAAATGAGGCCGGACTACGACAAGCCTGGGAAAAAGCTCATCAAAGCCTCGACGGCATGGAGCGCGACCTGAAAGCGGAATACCGGGAAACCACTCCGCTCGAAATTCTTCAGGACGATATCGAAAGCAATATCAGCCGGGAAGACTTTCACCGCATGGTGGATAAAGCCAGGGAATATATTTATGAAGGAGACATCTTTCAGGTTGTGCTGTCGCAGCGCTTTCGCAGCCGAATTCGTGGCGACCGCTTTATGCTCTACCGTGCGCTGCGGATGGTAAATCCTTCGCCCTATCTTTTTTATCTGGATTTTGATGCATTCGCTTTGGTCGGGTCTTCACCCGAAGTGCTGGTTTCGGTTCAGGACGGAATCACCAAAGTATTGCCGATTGCCGGTACGCGCCCGAGAGGCAAAACTACCGAAGAAGACAAAAGGCTGGAAGCAGACCTGATTTCCGACCAAAAAGAGGTTGCCGAGCATATTATGCTTGTTGATTTGGGCCGGAATGATCTTTCCCGAATTTGCAATCCCGGAAGCGTGAAGTTAACCCGGAATCAAACCATAGAGCGCTATTCGCACGTGATGCACATCGTAAGTGAGGTGCGCGGGAATTTGCGTGATGATGCGACCCCGGCCGATGCGCTTCAGCACTGTTTTCCTGCGGGTACGGTAAGCGGGGCGCCCAAGGTAAGGGCGATGGAAATTATAGACGAGCTTGAACCGATCAGGCGCGGTCCCTACGCCGGGGCGGTCGGCTACTTCGATTTTTCCGGAAATATGGATACCTGTATCGCCATTCGCACCATGGTTGCAACCCGTGATTCGGTGTATATTCAGGCCGGAGCCGGAATTGTGGCCGACAGCAAACCTGAGAATGAATATCAGGAAACCCGGAACAAGGCCGGCGCGTTATTTGAAGCGCTTAAAATGGCCATTCAGCTTCAATAGCCGGTAAGGCAACGCAAGCCGTCACCCTAACAATCAAACCTGAAATCTCGCAAAATTGACTATGCAGGAAAACCAGCGCAAGACCATACTATCCGGAATAACCCCCTCCGGAAGGTTGCACATCGGAAATTATTTCGGCGCCATGCGTCAGCATCTTGAATTTATTGAAAAGGGAGATGCATTTTATTTCATAGCAAACTACCACGCACTAACCTCTCTGCGGGACGGCGAGAAACTTGCCGACTACACCCTGGATGTTGCCATCGACTATCTTTCGCTCGGCCTTGATCCGGATCGTTGTACGTTTTTTGCGCAGAGTGATGTGCCCGCGGTCACCGAGCTTGCGTGGATGCTCGGCACGCTCTGCCCTGTAAGCCTGATGGAAAAAGGCGTGGCCTATAAAGACAAGGTGGCCCAGGGCCTGGCCCCGAATATCGGCTTGTTTACGTATCCGGTGCTTCAGGCGGCCGATATCCTGATTTATCATTCCGACATCGTTCCGGTAGGCGCGGATCAGAAGCAGAACCTGGAATTCTCGCGTGATTTGGCCCAGAAGTTCAACAACAACTTTGAGGGAGATTACCTCAAGTTGCCCGAGCCTCATATCGTTAAGGAGGTTGCGGTTGTGCCGGGGATTGACGGCCGGAAAATGAGCAAATCCTACAACAATCACATTTTTATTTTTGATGAAGGCAACGTGCTCAAAAAGAAAGTGATGTCGATCAAAACAGACGCTGCTGCTCTGGAAGACCCGAAAGATCCGGAAAGCTGCAATGTGTTCAGCCTTATCAAGCTGTTTGCCGGGTCGGAAAAAGAGCAGGAAATTCGTGACGCTTACCTGGCAGGAGGGTACGGATACGGACATGCCAAAAAGGAACTGCTGGAATTGATTTCATCGTTTTTTGAACAGGCCCGTGATCGTCGCAGAACGTTTGAAAATCGCAAAGACACGGTGCGCGACATTTTGCGGGAAGGCGGCCGGAAAGCAAGAGCGCGCGCCGGGCAGGTCATGGCTCCCGTCCGTGAAGCAACCGGAATTATCCGCACGCATTCCTGATTATACCATCATGATTCTGATCATAGATAATTACGACTCCTTCACCTACAATCTGGTTCATCTTGTGGCCGCACATACCGGCGATTACAAGGTGGTGCGCAACGACGCCCTGACCGTGGAAGAAGTACGCAAACTTGCACCGGAGAAAATTTTGATATCACCCGGACCCGGCAGGCCGGAGAACGCCGGCATTACCGAGAGCGTGATTCTGGAATTGGGCGAGAAAACGCCGGTTCTTGGCGTTTGTCTGGGATATCAGGCCATAGGGAGAGTATATGGTGCGGAAGTAGTGCACGCTCCCAGCCTGATGCACGGCAAAACCTCGGTAATTGAGCACAACAAGTCAGGCATTTTCAGCAATCTGAAACAGGGATTTACCGCAACCCGCTATCACTCGCTGGTGCTCCGTCCCGATTCCATTCCCGATGTGCTCGATATAACCTGCAAAACACCCGACGGCGTAATTATGGGCGTGCGTCACAAATCCAATCCGGTTGAGGGGATCCAGTTTCACCCTGAAAGTATTCTTACAACGGAAGGTCCCAAATTAATCGAAAACTGGCTGAAGCAGTAAACAAAAGCCGATATTTAGAAATTGCTATGAGTGAGAATCCGTTTAAAGATGTATTGAATGAACTTGCCGCCGGGCATGATTTTACCCGAGAACAGGCACGTACAGCGCTCGGATACATTATTAAGGGTGATGTTAACGAGGCCCAAACCGCGGCTTTTTTATTCGGGATGCGCCAAAAGGGTGAAACCATTGATGAGTTAACCGGTTTCACCGAAGCGATGCGCGCGGCCATGGTTTCCGTTAAAGCCGATACTACCGGTGCTGTGGATTTATGCGGAACGGGCGGAGATCACAGCGGGACCTTTAATATTTCTACGGCAGCCATGTTTGTGGTGGCCGGAGCAGGAGCAGGGGTGTTGAAACACGGCAACCGGAGTATTTCCAGCAAAAGCGGCAGTTACGACGTGCTTGAGGCCCTTGGCGTGGTTCCGGATTTGAATCCGAAGCAGGTTCAGCAATGCTACGCGGAAACGGGGCTTGCCTTTATGTTTGCCCCGCTTTTCCATCCGGCCATGAAATATGTGATGCCTGCCCGCCGGGCGCTTGGAATGCGCACCTTTTTCAATATTATGGGTCCGCTGCTAAATCCCGCCGGAGTGAAGCGTCAGGTGATCGGTGCATACGATCTGCCGACGGCCGGTTTGTGCGCACACATTCTGGCCCGACTGGATACCGAGCTTGCTGTTACGGTACATTCCCGCGACGGAATGGATGAATTCAGTACGGCGGCCGGGGCAGATTTTTACACCGTAAAGGATGGCGGGCTTGCCGGTCCGGAGACATTCAATCCGTCGGATGCCGGCATCGCAACGGCGTCTCATGAACAGCTGCAGGGCGGCGATAAAGAGTACAATGCCGCCATCATTCTGAAAATTTTAGCTGGAAAAGCAACTCTCGCCCAGGAGGATATTGTGGCGCTCAACGCCGCTTTTGCCCTGAAAGCCGCAGGTAAGACCGAATCTGTTTCGGAGGCTTTGGAAATGGCCCGTGAGAGCATACGGGGCGGGGCCGCACGTGCAAAGCTGGAGGCGATGAAAGAATCCACGCAGGAGCTGCATCATGAGTGAACCCACACAGCCCACGATTCTCGATAAAATAGTGGAGCAAACCAGGGAGGACCTGGAGGCGCGGAAGAAGAAAGTGGCCGCGAGGGACTTCAGGGATTTCAGGTTTTATGATGACGAACGCCGGAGCCTGAGCGCTGCACTTCGTGAAAAAGACCGCATTCGTATCATCGCCGAAGTGAAAAAGGCTTCACCCTCCAAAGGAATCATCCGGAAGGATTTCAAACCGGTTGAAACGGCCGTTCAATACGCCGAAGCCGGTGCAGCGGCAATTTCGGTGCTGACCGAACCACGCTTTTTCCAGGGCGCGCTCGACTACCTCGGAGATATTCGCCCGGAGGTTGAGCTTCCGCTGCTTCGCAAGGATTTTATAATCGATTTTTACCAGATAGAAGAGGCGCGGGCTTATGGTGCCGATGCCGTACTGTTAATTGCGGGAATCACCACGGGAAACCAGCTTCAGGAGCTGCATCACGCGGCGGAGGAAGCGGGCTTGCAGTGTCTGGTGGAATGCTACAGCGAGGCTGAATTCAACAGTCTCGATTTTGGTCAGGTCGGGATTGCAGGTGTCAACAACCGAGATTTGCGAACCTTTGAGGTTCATCTGCATCGGGGGCTGGAGCTGCTTGCCCGTGCACCTGAACACGTAATCAAAGTATCCGAAAGCGGCCTTAACAGTTCGGCAGACCTGGAAACAGTCAGGGAGTATGGCTGCGATGCCGCGCTGATAGGTGAATATTTTATGAGGCAGCCACATCCCGGCAAAGCACTAAAGCAAATGCTGGATGATATGTCATGAAGAATCAATCAGGAGAACATCCTTTCATTAAAATTTGCGGCATCACCAGGGCCGAAGACGCGCAGGCGGCCGAGAAAGCGGGAGCCGAGTTCACGGGGTTTATTTTTGTGAAGGATACGCCCCGGTACATAAGTCCGGAAGATGCCGCCCCGATTATTGCCGGGCTTGCACGGGCGAAAGCTGTGGGCGTGTGCATGAATCAATCTACAGACGAGATGAACGCTCTGGCGGAAGTAAGCGGAGTGGCGCTGTTGCAGCTTCACGGTGATGAATCGCCCGAACAGTGTCGCGGACTAAGGCTTCCGGTTATCAAAGCGTTCCGGATTAAAAACGGGATGTCAACCGATGATGTACGGACGATGATAGCACCGTTCCGGGAAATTGTGCGGTATTTTCTTTTCGATACCTACGATAAAAATCAGGCAGGCGGTACCGGCCGCACATTCAACTGGGAAGTATTGAAAGGTCTTTCCGGCGACATTCCGTTTTTTCTTGCCGGCGGACTCGGTCCGGATAATGTGAAAGAGGCCGCTTCTCTGCTGCATCCTTTTGCACTGGATATTTCGAGCGGGGTTGAGATCGAACCGGGCCGGAAGGATCACGCAAAAATTGCTCGTACAATCTCCGAAGTTCCGGGCTGATACCGGCATTTTGCCTTCCTGCGGTATAGCAACGGGATGCAATTATTTGTATCATAAATTCATCTTACCCCGGTTTTCATCATCACCCTGCAAACCCGAAAAGTTTTGAACTTCCGATCGCTCTTTCCGGTATTGATTACGTTTCTTGCCGGAATACTGTGGTATTTCAGTCTGCCTGATCCCCTGTTTGATGTCACTTATTCCACGGTCATCGAGGACCGAAACGGGGAGCTTTTGGGGGCGCGGATTGCCGAGGACGAGCAGTGGCGGTTTCACCTCGAAACCGAGCTGCCCGAGCGCTATAAAACGGCCGTACTCCATTATGAAGACCGTCGCTTTATGCGGCATCCGGGGGTGGATCCTCTGGCTTTCGGACGTGCATTTATTCAGAATGTACGCGCCCGCCGTGTAGTAAGCGGAGGCAGTACGATCAGCATGCAGGTTATACGTCTTTCCGGGGAAAATCCGCCGCGCACACCGGCCCGGAAAGCGCTCGAAATGATGCAGGCCACCCGCCTTGAATGGGCGTATTCAAAGGATGAAATTCTGATGATGTATGCCTCCCACGCTCCTTTCGGCGGAAATGTGGTCGGGTATGATGCCGCATCATGGCGCTATTTCGGGCGTCCGGCTGACGAGCTTTCGTGGGCGGAATCGGCTTTACTTGCCGTTTTGCCAAACAGTCCTTCGCTTATGCATCCGGGCCGGAACCGGCAGGCCCTTCAGCAGAAACGCGACCGCCTGCTTAACAGCCTCCATGAGGCAGGATACATCGACGACCTCACGCTCGACCTGGCTCTGGGAGAACCGGTGCCTCAGGCTCCGAAACCGGTTCCGGGATTGAGTCCTCACCTTCTCGATCGCGTGTATTCCGGGCCTGATAGAGGCAAGAAACTCAGGACAACCATTCATTCCGACCTTCAGCGAAGAGCCTCAGAGGTAGTTTCGCGCTATTACGGTAGCTACCGGCAAAATGAGGTGCATAACATAGCAGCCGTTATTGCGGAAGTGAAAACCGGGAAGGTGCTTGCGTACATCGGTAATTCTCCCGGAGACACCCGCAGTTCGGGCCGTGGGCATCAAGTGGATATCGTGCAATCCCGGCGCAGTACCGGCAGCCTGTTAAAACCCATGCTATACGCCCTCATGCTCGACAGGGGCGAGCTGCTTCCCCATACGCTTGTCGCCGATGTGCCGACCCAAATCTCGGATTATGCGCCGCAGAATTTTTCCAGAACCTACAGCGGAGCCGTACCGGCATCGGAAGTTATTTCAAGATCACTAAATGTGCCCTCGGTCAGGATGCTTCAGCAGTTCGGGTTGTCTGAATTTCACAATTGGCTTCAGCTGCTGGGAATGAGCACCATCGACCGCCCGGCCGGTCATTACGGACTTACGCTTATTCTCGGCGGGGCGGAAGGGACACTTTGGGAACTCACCGGTATGTATGCTTCCCTTGCGCGGCATCTGCAAATCCGGGATGCGGCAACGCCGGAAAGCCTGCGGTACCGGTTTCAGCCGCTGCAGTATGTGCAGGGTGATGAAGCCGCCCGTGCTGAATCCGGCTCCTTGCCACTTTTGAGCCAGGCGGCGGTTTGGGCCATGCTGGAAGCCATGAGCGAGGTTAAAAGACCCGACGGAGAAGTTGACTGGCGCAGATTCGATTCTGCCCGGCGTTTAGCCTGGAAAACCGGAACCAGCTACGGCCACCGTGATGCCTGGTCGGTGGGCGTCACTCCGGAATATGTGATAGGCGTATGGGTTGGAAATGCCGGTGGGGAAGGGCGTCCCGGCCTGACGGGTGTTCAGAAAGCTGCGCCTGTAATGTTCGATTTGTTTAATCTGATGGAGCCGACCTCTTGGTTTACTGAGCCGGTTTATCAGACAAAGACCGTGGAAATATGCACAAAAAGCGGCCATCGCGCCGGACCAGACTGCGAAAGTACAGAGTTGCAATCTATACCCGAAACGGGGCTGGAGACAAATATTTGTCCCTACCACAGCCGAATTCATACCGATGCCTCACAGCAATTCAGGCTTAGCAGCCGGTGTGCTTCCGCCGGTGAAATGCATGCGGTTTCATGGTTCGAACTGCCTCCGGCTATGGCCTGGTACTACCGGAAGTTTCATTCTTCTTATCGCGGACTGCCGGATTGGGCGCCCGGATGTGCTCCTGAGGAGGCGGCGGGAGGTGCCATCGCCCTGCTTTATCCACTACATGATGCCGACATATATATTCCCCTGGAACTGGACGGCAGCAGGGGACGTGCTGTGCTGGAAGCGGCGCATCAAAAGGCCGATACGCGTATATACTGGCATTTAAACGGAGATTGGATCGGCACCACGCAGGGGGAGCATCAGCTCGCCGTTGCTCCTCCACCGGGAACATATAAGCTGACGCTGGTGGATGAACACGGATCCACGTTCGAAAGAGGAATTCGTATTTTGGAACCTTAGTTTAAACTCTAAGAGCCATGATTTAAGTAAGTTTATATGCAGAACTACTGTTTTTTAAATTCTCTTAGGGCTTAACGTTGGAAAGCAGTTGCGAACCTACTATTTTGATTTGCTATTGTAGCGAGTGGTTTATTTTGCTTTGTGGCTTTGACATTTTGGTATAAATAATCTATAATTTCGCATCATCTTAACGCTTAATAATCAACTTAGAATAAATCGGAGTTTTGTAATATGACCTTCTCCTTTAGTGTTATCCTCATGCAGGCTACTGCAGATCTACAAAGTGAGGGCGCATTCAGCCAATTGGTGAGATATTTTAATGAGGGTGGGCTTTTTATGTGGCCTGTACTTATTTGTGTAATCCTTGGATTGGCAATATTTCTTGAAAGGCTGGTAACGCTCAACCGAGCAGATATCGATACACGGCAATTCATTCTGGACGTAAAAGAAGCCCTTGATAACGGTGGAATTCCCGCAGCACAAGATTTGTGTGCCGGCACCCGTGGCCCGGTAGCTTCTGTATTCAATGCCGGTCTGCTCCGTGCCGATGAAGGTTTTGAAGCAGCTGAAAAAGCTATCGTATCTTATGGTTCGATTGAAATGAGTTTCCTTGAGCGCGGCCTGGTTTGGCTATCGCTTTTCATCGCCCTTGCACCTATGATCGGATTTACCGGAACGGTTATTGGTATGGTTGAGGCGTTTGATGCCATTGAAGTTGCCGGCGATATCTCTCCGAGTATCGTGGCCGGTGGTATTAAAACAGCTCTTCTTACCACACTTGCCGGTCTGATCGGGGCTATTATTCTGCAGGTTTGTTATAATTACTGTGTGTCTAAAATCGACCGTCTTGTTGTTGATATGGAAGAGAGTTCGATTGTACTTATCGATTCTATTTCACTGATGGAAAAAGGTCAACCGCTCACAGATGTTCCTTCCACGCCACAAACCGGATCTGAAGATAGCGACGCGTAAGAAGTTGATTATTTGAAACACAGCCGGATTACTATCGCCGGCTGTGTTTTCTTTTCAGCTGCTTGCTAACAACAACCGACTGTCTTGCACGTAATTATCCTAATCTAACACAGCCATGGAAGTTTTTTCGCAATTTGCACTCATCTTTATGCTTTGTATGCTTGGTCTTTCCATCCTCGGAATTACCATCTTCGGGCTAAAGAACGTTATTACCCAAAAACATAAAATTCAGCAAATCGTCTTCTTTTTTATACCGTTGCTGGTTTTTATAGTCGCTTACCTGATTACAGGGAATGTGGGCATTTCAGCTATTTATACGCTGCTTATCATGCTCGCGCTTAAGTTTTTGGGAATTTTGATTTCCGGCTCCAGAAGCCTAATCTCTAATTTCTAAACAGAAGGGCTCACCTATATGCTTAAAAAGAAAAGAGGACGAGAAGGGGCCGAAATTCCGTCTTCATCTCTGGCCGATATTGCATTTCTTTTGCTGGTGTTCTTTCTCGTTGTTACAACCATCGATATTGACACGGGTATCGGTCTGGTACTCCCGCCTCCACCCGATCCTGAGCAACCCCCACCGGAAGTTCGCGAGCGTAACATGCTCACCATTCTGATGAATGAGCGCGGTGGTATTCTGATCAACGAGCAGCGCGCCAGCCTGCAGGATGTTCAGGAAATAGTTGTCCGGCACGTAACCAACCAAGGGCAGGATCCGAACTTTTCGGAATCGCCGAGCCAGGCTGTTGTTTCCATTAAAACAGACCGAAACACCGAGTATGAGCCCTATATCGCCATGCTTGATGAAGTGATCGGAGGCTACAGAGTTATTTGGAATGAACAGGCCCGTCAGCGGGGATATACCGATTATGCTGCCTACAGGCGTGTGGAAGGTGAACCGAACCCGATTCGCCGCGAATTCCCCATGAACATTTCTCTGGCCGAACCCGATCCGGGATCTTAATTCTTAACTTCCTACATCAGCTATGTCACATTTTAAAAAGAAGCAATCCGGTACAAGTCAGGAAATTCCTACCACGTCTATGCCGGATATTATCTTTATCCTTTTGATATTCTTCATGGTTGTGACGGTCCTGAGAGAAGTTGAGCTTCTGGTTCGTCAGGATTTGACCGACGCCGAGAATATTGAACGAATTGAAGAAAAACGACTGGTCAGCTATATCTATGTGGGCCCGCGCATACTTTCCCCGGGGAATTATGGCGAAACCAGGGTTCAGGTGGATGACGCCCTTGTCGCTCCCGAAGATTTCACTGCAATTCAGAACGTGATGCGGCAACGACGTACCGAAGAGCCCCGTCTGATCGTCTCCCTGCGTGTTGATTACGAATCCGAGATGGGAATCGTCAGTGATATTAAACAGGAACTCCGGTTTGCCGACGCGCTGAGGATCAATTACTCTACCCGCCGTGCAGAAGGGGCTGAAGAGCTCTGATTCGTCTCTGACCACACATATTTATCAAAAAAGGCTGTTCAGTTTCTGAGCAGCCTTTTTTGCTTATTATAAGCCTAAATACACCGGATCTCTAAAGTCGCACAATCAGAATTAAAGTATTTGAATGAAAGAAAACAGATTTACCCCTATCGAGAAAATTGGCCGTTCAGGCCTTCTGGAGCGTATAACATCACGCTTTAACCGCCATGATGAAGGCTTGGTTTACGGAATCGGCGATGACGCAGCCGTACTCGATCATCAGAAAAAAGAGGGGCACCTTCTTCTCAGCTCCGAAATTTATAACGAAGGCGTTGACTTCGATCTGGTTTATACTCCGCCCGAGCATCTGGGGTATAAAGTAGTTTCAATGGCGGTATCGGATATTCTCGCAATGAACGGCACGCCTGAGTTTATAATGATGAACCTCGCCCTTACCAACAAAATTTCTGTTGAAATGATCGAGAGTTTCTACCTGGGGGTGGAGAAAGCCTGCAACGACTATAATCTTAAGCTCGTGGGTGGAGACCTCGGGGCGGCGCAGTCGGCCGTTTCGATATCTGTGAGCGTACACGGCCGGGCCGAAAAAC
>PXDL01000239.1 GCA_003566395.1 Balneolia bacterium
TCAATTGTGAAAAATAAAGCCATTCAGGCCACTTGGTTTTAAAATTTGTGTTAATTGTGAAATATTGTATTGTAGAAATTTCAAAATTCTTTACTTATTGAAATAGGAATACACCGCCTTTATTAAACGCTTTCAAGAGTTTACAAAGTGTATGAAACCGCTTTTAGGGGAAATACTTAATGACTTAGTTACCAGCCATTAGAACAGAGAAAGTTAAATGGTGGTTATTATGCGTAATGTAATAAAAGTCAGAACGGCTGTGAGAGCCGTAATGTGTGGGGTGCTGCTAATGTTCTTCAATACAGAGACGGTTGCTCAGGATGATGCAGCGCAGGATTTTCAAAATCTGATTTTTGAAGAAACCGAAAACTTCGTGCAGAAAGAGGTCGAGTTCGACGAGCAGGACTGGTTTTTGAGAGCAAAATACCGGCACAAGCCGACCGGCTTAAGCATGCAGAAACTGATTCAATACGACGGAAGGGAGCGTGTTACCGAGTATGTATCTTCTTTCAACTGGAGCCATGAAGTGGCTATAGGGACCGAAAGGAATGAGTTTTTTGATGCTATGGAGCGGGAGGAGCTCAGGGAAATCGATTTTGATGAAGTGGTGGATAACCCCGCGGTAACCATGTGGCAGATACATCACAGCACCTATCTGGAAGATTTTCCGGTAGCTGACGTTTTACCGTTCGAAGCCGGCTCTTATGACGATCGGTCCATCTTCGAGCTGAATCCCAACCATTTTCAGATAAACTATACCTCGCCGGAGACGGACAACCGTATGAGTGTAAATTTATTCACTCACGGAGTAGCCGATATTCGCTATGCGAACCATGAGTGCACTCTCGATGAGATGGAGGAAGTTCAGGCAGGCGGGCATACCTTTTATGATAACGGAAACATACTCGTTAGTCATCTGGGAACTGTTCTTGTAGAACTTGAATACAATAACGAAGAAGATCCCGCGCAGTTTCTCGGACACTTCGATTTCGACCGGCTGGCGGCTTTTGAATATAAAACGTTAGATCGGCCCGCAGAGGGTCTGGAGAATGCGAGGTTGAATACCGATGAATTCCTCGCGCTAATTCCGGAGCCGCGAGGAGAGCTTACCCTTCAGAACGTCCATGCCTACGACGACGCCATGCATCTCAGGTTTGATTATGTGCACGACGATGGTTTTGAAATCTCTCAGCATATCGCCTATCGCGACTATGAAAACCGGCTTGAGGTTCAGATGCGCGACAGTAGTCAGGGAAATTTCAGTATTGGCTACCAGTTTTGTGTTTCAGAAAATCATTCCCCAAGAGAGTATGTGCAGATGTTTAAAAGGCCAGATGAGCAGGATTTGATTAACTGGCAACTTGAAAATATGGATCTGGCGGGGTTGAACCCCTTTGCGGCCTATTTTCCGAGGGAAATTGGAAACTATGTCCTCTCAAACTTCAATTCGGATGAAAGCAATCTTAATTTTGTCGGTTTCTATAATAACCGGGATACCGAAAGTCAGGTAGTAGCTTCCGTCCGGTACGGCATGGGGGCAGCCCAGCAGTACAACCGGTATCATATTGCAGGGTTTGAAGAAGATATGCAGACGCACACCATAGATGGCGTGGACTTTTTCGGCCTGACGGTTCGCAACTCTTACATGGTGTTTGCGATGCTGAACGAGGTGATGTTTGAAGCTGCTCTTCCCGAAACAGATGATCCTGAAAACCATGATACAAATGTTGCAGAACTTACGAATGTGATTGAGGCATTTGATGTGGCACAGTTCCGCAGCTGGGAAGCACCGGAGCGTTTCGCCACCGATGTTGAACTTATGGTTGACGGCTACCCCATCTGTTTAGCACCCTACTGTATGGATGGAAAGCTGCAAACCTGTGAAGCTGCGGTGTTCAGAGGCCGTTTGAACTGGAATCTGGAAGTTACTTACCGGATTGAGGATGAAGCGGGCCCCGGACACTGCCGTATGTACATGGAGTATTCCAGAAACCCGAATGATGACTGGGAAGACAAACCCCTCTACTTTAACATCCCCCGGGATGCCACCTTCAGAGATGATATCATGGGTCTGGTTACCGACTGCATGGAAGGACGAAACCCGGATTGTGAAGGCCCGCTGCTCGATGAATTGGGTGACTAAGTCGAGCGTCTGATTTGTGGCGTAAGGGTCACTCCGCTCCCAATTGTGAATTCTATAGCAATAATATACAATTAGTTAGCCTGTTTTGTCATTTCGACTACGCGCCGCACGGTACTTCCGTTACATGCGAAAATAACTTCGGCGCACACGGATAAATCTCCCATGTGAATTAGAGGCAGAAATTCTTTTCCCCACATTCTATGTAAACTGTATTCTGATACTGTTCTCTGTTTCCTGTAATTGGTCCGCACAAATGGTAAGGGATGTGTTTTTCGAGTTCTAAGTCACTGGTGTCCGGTTAAAACCAGCGAATCCATCGAAAGTGCCGAATAGACTTTTTTTGCCGGTATCTTTATAGTAAACCTATATCACCCCCCCCATTGGTTTGATGTAGTCTTGTAATTCCGATGTCGAGATAATATTCTTTTACCTTTTGTGCGGACAAAAGGTAACCAAAAACCGCCGGCTGGAAAAAATGGCTAAACCCCGTTACGTTCCGCTAAAAGAAACCAAAGCTCCCCATCTCTTTTAGCAATTTGAAA
>PXDL01000520.1 GCA_003566395.1 Balneolia bacterium
GCGCCATAATCATGGAAAGCTGATCTACACGATAGGCAATATCGGAGGTAAAATTGCCGGCTTCAATCCAGGTAAACAGACGAACCACCGTGGGTTCGGAACCGGCTCCCATGCTCAGGAATATCTGAAGTGAAATTAAAAACGGCACGAAAACCGCAATAGTAGCCAGCCAGCCTATAACGTTTTTTTGCTTCCGGTAGGATTCCGAGCTTAGCCCGAGCAGGCCGTTGATCAGAAAACCCAAGAGCGGAATCGCAATGATCAGCCAAACATAATCAGCCATCGGATTCATGAACTATATGAAGATTGTCAAAATTGAAAATTGAACGGGAGCACACATACAGGGAAATTACCATCTCAGCAGATTGATTTTACTTATATCTGCGGTGATGTTATTCCGGTATATAGCAATGATGATAGCCAGGCCGACACAGGCTTCGGCAGCGGCCACGCAGAGCACGAAAAACACGAGAATCATACCGTGAACGTCTCCCATATAGCTACTGAAGGCCACGAGGCTGATATTGACGGCACTGAGCATCAGCTCAACGCACATGAACACAACGATCGCGTTTTTTCGCGTCAGTACACCAAGTACCCCGATTACAAACAACAGGGCGCTGACGCCCAGATACCATTCTAAACCTATCATTCGTCTTCAATATTTACGTTTCTCTGAGCAAGAAGCATGGCGCCTACAACTGCAGCCGTAAGCAGGATTGCCGTGGCTTCAAACGGCAACAAGAATGTTGTGAAAAGTTCGTCTCCGATTGCCTCCACCGTACCTACCGCAATCATTTCCTGCTGGGAGAAATCAGGAAGGATACCGGAGTAGTCGCCAACTATATACAGAAGTTGCGCAAGCACAACCAGGGTGAGTACCAGGGCAAAAATCTGTTTGAAATTAACCCGGGCCATTATCTCTTCGTTTTCATCCATATTAAGTACCATAATTACGAAGAGGAAGAGCACCATAATAGCTCCTGCGTACACAAGAATCTGGATAACGGCAAGAAACTGAGCGTTCAGCGTCAGATAAAAACCCGAGATCGACAACATGTGCAAAACCAAAAACAGGGCGCTGTTAACTGTATTTTTACTAAGCACCATAGCCAGTGCCGTACCCACTGCAAATGTTGCAACAAATACAAAAAAGAAGGTTTCCATGTAAGATTAAATTCCGTGATTTTTGGTGCCCAAATGTACCCAAATTTCAATCGGGCATCAACAGTTATTTGCCCCCGCAGCGCACATGCAACGGCATGTACTAAACGGTTTTAAAAAGCGAACCGGATTTACCCGGCATCACCCTAAACTAACGCCCCGGATACGAAATGACGGTTTCAACAGTTGACTAATTCTGTATTTCCCGTAATTTCCGGCTCGCTGTAAACCATCCGCTGTTGCTTTTGCCACCGGATGATCCAAAGCCGGAAAATATATACTTTTCGCAATCAACATTCACTTTAAATAAGGCCTTAATTTATACATGAGCGAACAACATGTTGACATTCGCGAGCTCAATGAACGCATTGCCGAAAGCAGTGCTTTTGTAGATGAAATCCGCTCCGAAGTATCCAAAGTCGTTGTCGGCCAGCAATATATGATCGACCGCCTGTTAATCGGCTTGCTTACCGACGGCCATGTTTTGCTTGAGGGGGTTCCGGGACTGGCAAAAACCCTGACGGTTTCCTCACTGGCAAAAGTTATCAACACAGGATTCCAACGTATTCAGTTCACCCCCGACCTTCTGCCTGCCGATCTGATCGGGACGCTTATATATAATCAGAAGCTGAGTGATTTTACCGTCAAAAAAGGACCGGTATTCTCTAATATTATTCTGGCCGACGAAATCAACCGATCGCCTGCCAAGGTTCAAAGTGCACTTCTGGAAAGCATGCAGGAACGTCAGGTTACCATAGGCGAACAGACCTTCCCCCTTGACGACCCCTTTCTTGTTCTGGCTACCCAAAATCCGGTAGAGCAGGAAGGCACGTATCCCCTGCCCGAAGCCCAGGTCGACCGGTTTATGATGAAGCTACATATCGGCTATCCGAGCGAGAAGGAGGAACTTGAGATTATGAGGCGAATGACTGCATCAGGACCGAAAGCCGAATTGAAACCGATTATCACAACGGATAAAATTATAACGGCCCGCTCTGTTGTTCGTGAGATTTATATGGACGAAAAAGTGGAACAGTATATAATCGACTTGATTTTCGCCACACGGAAACCCGTAAAATATAATGTGAGCAGCCTCGAACCCCTGATAAACTTCGGCGCATCACCACGGGCATCAATCAACCTGAACCTTGCTGCCAAAGCTCATGCATACATGCAACATCGTGGATATGTAACACCCGAAGATGTACGCTCGGTGGCGATGGATGTACTTAGACACAGAATTATTCTCAGCTATGAGGCTGAAGCAGAGGATATAACCACAGATAAAGTTATCACAAAACTGCTTGAAAGCATCCATGTTCCTTGAAACAAATAAATGTGTAAACAAATTTATAACTCTGAATAAAATGGATATTGTAATTTAGTTTCGATTCTACTATTTTAAGCAATGTTAAATGGACTAATTCATAAAAAAAATTTGACCATATGAAAATAAAGGTGATTCCAAGATCAAATATCCGCATCACTAAAAAAAGCTCTTCAAAGTTCAGACCTTTGATTGATGCCTTGCAGAATTTACAACCTGGTGGTGATGCTATTGAAGTCAGTTTTTCAAACGAGAAAGAATTGAACTCAATGAGAAATGTGGTGTACACGTTCAATCGTGAACATGGTGAAAAAATTAAAAGCGGAAAAGATGCCATGAACGGCAAAATCTTTTTCTACAAAGATAAGTAATATCTTTTCCTAAATTTAAAAAGCCATCCTGGTATTACCGGGATGGCTTTTTTTATGCACTAATAAATTGGTTGCATTAACTCATCTCAAGCATTCTGTCGAGTGATTTTTTGGCTTTCAACCGAATACTTTCCTCAATTTCTATTTGGTATTTATCCTCCTGAAGACAGACAAGCGTATCTTCAAGGGTGATTTCATTCATATGAGGACAGCGAACGCTGCACAGCCCCAGCATCTCTTTATCGGGATTTTCAGCCTGTATGTTATCACTCATGCTGCACTCTGTAAGCAGTAAAAATCTTTTCGATTCCGATGAGGCTACAAAATCTACCATAGCCGTTGTAGATCCGCTGTAGTCGGATGCCTCTACCACTTCAGGCGGACACTCGGGATGAGCCATCACCACGGTATCAGGGAACTGGCGGCGAACCGACTCAATATCGCTGACGGTGAATTTTTCATGCACTTCGCACTTTCCGTCCCAGACAATCATGCTGTCTTCCTTGCCGTTGCCGTTCAGCCCGTCGGATTTCATGATAACTTTCTTTCCGGTTTCTCTTGCCACGTTGCGGGCAAGGAATTCATCCGGCAGACAAATTACCACGTCTTCGTCAAGCTTATTCACAATATCCACCGCATTGCTGGAGGTGCAGCATACGTCGGTTTCTGCCTTAACGTCGGCATAGGTGTTGATGTAGGTAACCACGGGCACACCGGGATAGCGGGCCTTGAGGTTACGGACGTCCTCGGCGGTAATACTGGCCGCAAGTGAGCATCCTGCTACACGGGCAGGCAGCAATACCATGCGATCCGGATTCAAAATCTTGGCTGTCTCCGCCATAAACCGTACGCCGCAAAAAACAATACGATCGGCCCGGCTCTCTGCCGAAATACGGCTCAACCCGAGGGAATCACCCACATGATCGGGAATGCTGTGATAAAGGGCCGGTTCCATATAGTTATGGCCGAGAATAACAGCGTTTTTCTCTTTTTTGATGCGGTTTATTTCGTAGGCTAACTCAGCCTTGTAATACAATTCTGCTTCGGGTACGGTGTTTCGCAGCCGTTCTTTAAGCAGAATAAAGGTTTCATTTACGGATGTGGCATCCTGTATTCGTTTCATACCAATATATTTAAATATTGCTAATATATTGCCTTTCAGGTCTTTAGGTTTAGACACCGTCAGACAAAAAAAGAGGAACCCCGAAAGGTTCCTCTATAGAAATCACAAATAAACAGGGATCGGAATGAGAGTTATTTCTTCTCTTCCTTCTCCTCTTTATCCTCGTCCTCAGAAGCAGCCTCGTCCTTGGCTTTAGCTTTGGATTTCGCTTTATCCTCGGCTTCAGGTTCGGCTTTGGCTTTAGCTTTTGAAGTTTCGTCGTCTTTTTCAGTCTTCGAATCTTCGTCGGCTTTTTCAGCTTTGGCTTTTGTAGCCTTGGCTGCTTTTTTCTTGGCCGGTGCTTCGTCGTCGTCAAGTTGTTTCTTCAGATCGGAAAGGCCGGACATTTCGCCCAGGGTGAGTGCGCCGGTTGGCTGTTCACCTGCTTCTTTCTTCTTCTGCATTTTTTTGAGTTCCTTCTCCGCACTCTTGCGGGTGGCCTCTTTCTCACTCAGCTTAATATGACGGGATTGCTCGTCGAACTCCACAATGGAAAGTTTAACGTCGGTTTCCGCTTTGAAATTGGTTTTGAACTCTTTTTGTTCATCCACTTCATTAACGGGCAGAAAGCCTTCGAGGCCGTGAGGCAGCTTAACGAAAGCGCCTTTCTCCGTATGGCGGGTAACCGTTCCTTCTATTTCAGAACCAAGCTGAAACTCATCTGCAAACTGATGCCAGGGATTCTCGTTTATTTGTTTATGACCCAGTGAAATACGACGATTGTCAAAGTCAACGGAAAGGATTGAAACCTCGATTTCATCACCCTTGTTAACGATTTCGCTCGGGTGGTTCACTTTGTCGGTCCAGCTGAGGTCGGAGATGTGAACAAGGCCGTCGATTCCCGGCTCAAGCTCAACAAAAACACCAAAGTTGGTGAGGTTGCGAACAATACCTTTGTGGCGGGAGCTGATCGGGTAACGCTCGTTGATATCCTGCCACGGGTCGTTTTCAAGCTGCTTAACGCCAAGCGATACTTTCCGCTCGTTCTTGTTGATATTCAGAATAACACATTCAATAATCTGATTTTTCTCAACAAGCTGAGAAGGATGCTTGATATGCTGAGTCCAGGACATTTCTGAAATGTGAACCAGACCTTCAACACCTTTTTCGAGTTCTATAAAGGCACCGTAGTCGGCGATGGAAACCACTTTACCCTGAACTTTGGTGTTCTCAGGATATTTCTTGTCGATTTCATCCCACGGATGCGGCTGAAGTTGTTTCAGCCCGAGTGAAATTCGTTTGCGCTCTTCATCAAACTCAAGCACAACTACATTCAGGCGCTGATCCAGCTTGCAAATCTCGGAAGGATGATCTACGCGGCCCCAGCTCAGGTCGGTAATGTGGAGCAGTCCATCTACGCCGCCAAGATCGATAAACACACCGAAATCGGTAATATTTTTGACGATCCCTTCGAGAATTTGTCCCGCTTCCATGCTGGACAAGATTTCCTGGCGCTGATCTTCGAGATCGGTTTCGACGAGTGCGCGGTGAGAAACCACTACATTTTCGCTCGACATGTTGAGCTTGACAACCAGAAACTCCATGTTTCTGCCAACATAGGCATCAAAGTCACGGACCGGGCGAACATCAATTTGAGAACCCGGAAGGAAGGCGTCGATTCCGAATACGTCAACCACCATTCCGCCTTTGATACGGCGCTTGATGTGACCTTCAATAACTTCCTGCTTCTCGTGAACATCTTCAATTTTTTGCCAAACACGCAGCGTATTAGCTTTGCGGCGTGAAAGCACGAGCTGACCTTCTCTGTCTTCTACGCGGTCGAGAAATACTTCTATTTCATCGCCGGGCTTAACATCATCTACGCTCTTAAATTCATTTATAGGTACAATACCTTCGGATTTGAATCCGATATCGACGACTACATATTTTTCATCAACAGATACGACTCTGCCTGAAACAATTTCTTTTTCCGTAATAGATGTTAAGGTTCCCTCATACATCTGCATGAGATTATGGAACTCATCATCGGAGTAATCTTCGGATGCTTCCTGAAGCTCATCGAGGGTATAAACCTTTTGGCTTCTTTCTCCGGTAAAGCTTGGAACTTCTGACTTTTTAGCCAGTTCAATTTCTTCTTCAGCTGTTTCCGGTTCAGGCTGCTCGGCAACAGCAGCTTCGGTATCAATTTCTTTTTTTACTTCAGTTGTCTCAGCCGCTTCCGCAGTTTGTGCTTCGGTTGCTGTTTCTTCTTCCTGAGTTTTTTTGCTTAACTCATCTGACATGTATGAATATTCCTATTAATTAGCCACGACCAGCATGTTTAGTACGTGTCGGGATTAGAGTTTATATTTGTTAATGTTACTGTTTTTTAAGAGGATGACCTCTAAAAAAACCGCTCCGAATTTGGAACGGCCTTAAATATACAGTTTATAATCCAGAAAAAACAGTATATAAGCCGTTTTTCAATCTTCCGACAATTCCTGATGTATCCGTCGGCTGATTTGTTCCACTTGTTCCGGAAAATCGAGGCCGGTGGTGTCGATTTCAACGGCGTCGTCAGGTTTTCTCAATGGTGCTGTTTTTCGGTTCGAATCCTGCTTGTCTCTATTTTCAAGATTGGCTCTTACAGCCTCGAAATCGGCATCCATTTTTTTATTGTTCAGTTCCTGAACCCGGCGCCGGGCGCGTTCGTCGATATCTGCTATCATAAAAAATTTAAGGAGGGCATCCGGAAAAACAACCGTGCCTAAATCCCGTCCGTCGGCCACAAAATTAAACTCGCCGGCTATTCTGCGCATCTCCTCGTTCACTTTATCGCGAACTTCCGGCATAGCGGCAACCGTGCTCACATGCTCCGAAATTCTTCCGCTGCGGATTTCATCCCCCACGCGCTCACCATTTAGAAGAGGCTCTGTACCGTTTTCCTCCACGTGCATGCTGACCTTATGAATATCGAGGTGCTCAAGTAAAGCTTCTTTATCTTCACCGCCCATTACGTAAAGCAGCGTCCAGGTGCGGTAAAGTGAACCGGAATCCAGATAATGCCAACCAATCTTTTGCGCAACAGCTTTGGCGGTAGAGCTTTTCCCGGACCCTGCCGGTCCGTCTATGGTTACAATCATATTTTATTGCTGGTTTTGAGAAGACTTTTGTTAGGAAAAGAGGCGCTTCACAAAAAAAGTTTCCAGAACATTTTTCCCCGTGATGTATCAGAAAGGAGTCTGCGTTTCCGACCATCCGGCTGTAAGCGTTCCAAAGCGCGTATTTTCTGATTTCAAATATATTGATAAACAGCCTGAAAACCTTTATTTTATGAAGCTGTAAGTTTTTTTAAACAAATCCAGTTTCAACTGTGTGATAAAAATTCTTCCCGGTTTTCGGTTCTATGTATTAAAGAATAAACACATTGAAGCTCCTCACAAGTTTTCACAAAATCTCATTAACAAAAGCTAATGCCACAACATAAGTCTTCTATCAAACGCGTGCGTCAGGACAAAAAACGTCGTCTTCACAACCGCGGCCTTCGTTCCAAAATGCGTACGCTCTACAAAAGAGTATTTGAATCTTCTGAAAAAGAAGAAGCTGAAAAACGACTTAAAGAAGCTGTTTCCTACCTCGACAGAATGACGGTTAAAGGAATTATTCACAAGAATAACGCGGCTCATAAAAAGTCGAATATCGTTAAGCATGTGAACAGCCTTTCCTGATCGCCCGCTAATTTCTCCCTTATTTTTGTAATCAATGTCCCGTGCCCTACTGGTAATCCTCGACGGTTTCGGCATTGCTGAAGACAGGAATGTCAGTGCCGTTGATAAAGCGAAAAAACCTTTCTACGATAAGCTTCATCAGGAATACCCCCACTCCCGGCTTAATGCTTCCGGTGAAGCGGTCGGGCTGCCCGGCGGGCAATTTGGCAACTCCGAAGTCGGACATCTGAATATCGGCGCGGGCCGGATAGTCTGGCAGGAGTTGTCGCGTATCAACAACGCGATTAAAACCGGAGACTTCTTCACCAATGAAGCTCTTTTAGGTGCCGTAGAAAAAGCCAAAGAAAAAGGCTACATCCATATAATGGGGCTTTTCTCAGATGGAGGTGTTCACAGCCACAATGAACATCTGTTCGCCCTGCTGCGGCTTTGTAAGTATCACGGCATTGGTCAGGTCTATGTTCACGCATTTACCGACGGACGCGATACCCCCCCGAATGCCGGCATGCACTATGCCGCCGAATTTGAAAAAAAAGCCAAAGAAATCGGCACGGGCAAGCTGGCCAGTATTGTCGGCCGCTATTTTGCGATGGATCGCGACAACCGCTGGGAGCGCGTACAGCAGAGCTATGATCTGCTTGTTCACGGTAAAGGGGAAAGATTTTCGTCTTCCGAGCAGGCTTTCAAAAAAAATTACGAAAATGGCATCACCGACGAATTCATAAAGCCGGCTTTGCTCGACGACACCCCCGAAAGCCGGATTTCTGAAGGAGATCCCGTGATTTTCTACAATCTGCGCGGCGACCGCGCTCGTGAAATCACTAAAGCTTTCACCATAGAAAACTTCGCAGAGTTGGAAGGCACCCGCAATCTGGGGCTTCACTATGTAACCTTCACACAATATGATGTTACGTTCGAACATGTACGCGTGGCCTTTCCGCCCCAGGTGCTCAAGAATACGATCGGCTCTTACGTATCATCCAAAGGACTGAAGCAGCTTCGCATTGCCGAAACGGAAAAATATCCGCATGTAACCTATTTCTTCAACGGAGGCGTGGAAGAGCCTGATCCCGGCGAGGAACGCATTATGGTAGCCAGTCCGAAAGTAGCTACCTACGACCTACAGCCTGAAATGAGTGCCCCGGAAGTGGGCGACAAACTAACTAAAGCTCTGGCTGAAGAACGCTTCGACCTTGTTATACTGAATTTCGCCAATCCGGACATGGTAGGTCACACCGGCGTATTCGATGCCGCCGTAAAAGCGGTTGAAGCCGTAGATAAACAGCTTGAACGCGTTATTACCACAGCGCAACAACATGGCTACGCCTCTCTGGTTATTGCCGACCACGGGAATGCCGACCGCATGATGGAAAAAGACGGAAGCGCTCATACCGCACACACCACTGCGCCGGTACCATGTATTCTTGTAGATGACAGCCGGAAAAACATCTCTCTTGCCGACGGAAAGCTTTGTGATGTAGCCCCAACCCTGCTTGCGCTTCTCGGACTGCCCAAACCAGCCGAAATGACCGGTAAATCCCTTTTCTGACCTATCTCTCCGGGCTGCTGCGGTCCATATATCAGCTTCTGTTTTTAAAGGCCGTAAAACATCTGCGACCCCGGCGAATAAATCCGTCTTAGCTTGATTTTACGCCACACCCGCCATACATTGTTCAGCGACGAACTAATGCTATGTATCGTTCGTTAGTGATGCATATCAATTTTTTTCTAAACCTAACTTCTAACAGGTCTTCTCTTTTTATGGAGGGAAATTTTTCCAATCGAGTGCGGGATGTCATTCAGTTCAGCCGCGAGGAAGCCCTTCGCCTGGGTCACGATTACATAGGCACCGAGCACCTTATACTTGGCATAATCAGGCTTGGCGACGGTGTAGCCGTCAAAATCCTGAAAAATCTGAATTGTGATCTTTTCAAACTGAAAAAAACGATCGAAGATACGGTACGTGGTACAGGCGGTGCCGTTACGGTTGGCAACATTCCGCTCACCAAACAGGCGGAGAAGGTTTTGCGCATTACCTATCTCGAAGCCAAACTGTATAAAAGTGACACCATCGGTACCGAACATCTGCTGCTTTCTTTGTTGCGTGACGACGAAAACATTGCAGCTCAAATTCTGCAGCAGTTTAATGTAGGCTACGACGGAGTACGCGAAGAACTCGACCTCATCATTTCCGGGAAACCACGTGATGACAAGGATTCTTCCTCCACCGTATCCGCATCTGAATTACCACCATCCAAGAGCTACAAACCATCGTCCGGCAGCGGCGAAAGTAAAAAAATGGATAAGACAAAAACTCCCGTATTAGACAATTTTGGTCGCGATCTTACCAAACTTGCTGAAGACAGCAAACTCGACCCTATCGTGGGCCGGGAAAAAGAAATTGAACGCGTGGCTCAGGTATTGAGCCGCCGTAAGAAGAACAATCCCGTTCTCATCGGTGAGCCGGGAGTCGGCAAAACAGCCATTGCCGAAGGTCTGGCCATCCGCATCATTGAACGTAAAGTATCGCGCGTTCTTTATGATAAACGCGTTATTGCCCTCGACCTCGCCGCTCTTGTAGCCGGCACAAAGTACCGCGGACAGTTTGAAGAACGTATGAAAGCGGTCATGAACGAGCTTGAGAAGGTCAACAACGTAATTCTTTTCATAGATGAGATGCACACCATTGTTGGTGCAGGCGGAGCTTCCGGCTCACTCGACGCCTCCAATATGCTTAAGCCCGCTCTTGCACGCGGAGATGTGCAGGCTATCGGCGCCACAACTTTGAACGAATATCGTCAGTTTATTGAGAAAGACGGCGCTTTGGAGCGCAGGTTCCAGAAAATAATGGTTGAGCCTACCACGGCTGAAGAAACGCTCATCATTCTCAATCAGATTAAATCCAAATATGAGAAGCATCACTCGGTACGCTACACCGATGAGGCTATCAATTGCTGCGTTAAGCTAACCGACCGCTACGTAACTGATCGTTTTCTGCCCGATAAGGCAATTGATGCTCTGGACGAATCCGGAGCGCGCGTTCACCTGGCGAACATTACGGTTCCTAACCATATTATTGAGCTGGAAGAAAAAATTGAAACAACCACGCAGGAAAAAAATAACATGGTTAAAAGGCAGCGTTTTGAAGACGCCGCCCGTCTGCGCGATACTGAAAAGAAAATGATTGAGGAACTCGAGCAAGCTCAGAGAGAGTGGGAAATCGAGTCTGAAAAAATTGTGTACGATGTTACTGAAGAGGATGTAGCCAAAGTTATCGGTATGATGACAGGCATCCCCGTATCAAAAATCGCCCAAAGCGAAGGAGCCAAGCTTCTGAAAATGCGCGATGAGCTGACCAATAGCGTTATCGGTCAGGATGAGGCCATTGTCAAGCTTTCCAAAGCAATTCAGCGTACCCGTGCAGGATTGAAAGATCCGGCGCGTCCGATAGGTTCATTTATTTTCCTCGGCCCCACCGGTGTCGGAAAAACCGAGCTGGCTAAAACCCTTTCGAAGTATTTGTTTGATGTGGACGATGCGCTCATCAGAATCGACATGTCTGAGTACATGGAGAAATTTTCGGTTTCAAGGCTGGTAGGTGCGCCTCCCGGATATGTTGGTTATGAAGAAGGCGGCATTCTTACAGAGAAAGTTCGAAGAAAACCCTATTCGGTAGTACTGCTCGATGAAATTGAGAAAGCCCATCCGGATGTTTTCAACCTGTTGCTTCAGGTGCTTGATGACGGAATCTTGACCGATTCTCTGGGTCACAAAGTTGATTTCCGTAACACCATCATAATTATGACGTCGAATATCGGGGCACGAGATATCAAAAATCTGGGGCGCGGTATCGGATTCAGTTCAAACGAATCCGCTTTCGACTATGCTAAAATGAAGTCGGTGATTCAGGATGCTTTACGTAAAGTTTTCAACCCCGAGTTTCTGAACCGGGTGGATGATGTGATTGTCTTCAAGCCGCTTGATAAAGAAGATATTTTCAAGATTATAGACAACATGGCCGATCTCTTGTTCAAGCGTATTCGTGACCTCAACTTCAATGTTGAAATCACCAAAGGCGCCAAAGAGTTTCTCAGTGACAAAGGCTTCGACCCTAAATACGGCGCGCGGCCGCTCAAGCGAGCTATTCAGCGATATGTTGAAGACCCCCTTGCTGAAGAGCTGCTTGCCTCCGAGAAAGCCGAAGGTTCAACCATCCGCATAAAAATGAATAACTCCCGGGATAACCTGGTATTTGAGTGGAAGGAAAAGGAAAAAGACTCCGGATCGAACCTTAACGGAAA
>PXDL01000532.1 GCA_003566395.1 Balneolia bacterium
CCGGAGTTCGTTCAGCGTTTTAACCACATCCGGGTGCATACCGGCACGCGGCGGGTCGGTGATAATCACATCCGGCTTTCCGTACTTATTAATGAATTTGCCCGTGAATTTGTCCTTCATATCTCCGGCTTCAAACACACAGTTCTCCACACCGTTGGCTTCCGCGTTTTTCCGCGCATTTTCCACGGAAACGGGATTTATTTCGATGCCGACAGCTTTTCGGACAATATCGGAATGAAACAGGGTGAGGGAGCCTACGCCGCAATACAAGTCGAACAGCAAATCATCAGGTCCGGGCTGGGCAAAGGTCCGGGCGGCTTCATAAAGACGCTCAGCCTGTTTTGTATTAGTCTGAAAAAACGTGTTCGGACCGATTTCATAGACATGCGGCCCCAGCTTTTCCCGGATTATCCCCGGACCGTGGTAAATATTCTGAAAACGGCCTTCCGAGCTCGGCGAAGACGTATCATTCACGTTGTTGATGGCGGTGGTTATCTGCGGAAATTTTTCCAGAAGCGCCTCAGTGAGAGCCTTCATGGTGTCGGGTTCGTCGCGGAACGTAACCACGTTTACCATCAGGTCGCCGGTGTGGGCGCCGTTGCGGATCATGAGGTTGCGAAGGTAGCCTTCTTTTTTGACCGGACTGAATGACGGGATATTATTTTCAAGCGCGTAGCTCCTCACAAAGTCCAGCAGCTCAAACGAAACCGGAATCTGGAGGAAGCACTCCTCAAGATTCAAAATCCGGTCGAAACGGCCGGGAGCGTGCATGCCGGCAGCCACGTCTTTATCCTTAAACTCCACGCCGCTTTCAATTTCTTCACGCGTGAGCCAGCGCCGGTCTCCGAATGAGTACTCCATTTTGTTGCGGTAATGGAAAATTTCGGGCGCGGCAAGTGTCGGCTGAGGCGTACAGTCACGGAGTCCGCCGATACGGTGCAGGTGGTCTTCCACGTGCTGCCGTTTGAACCGCAGCTGCTCTTCATAGCTTACGTGCTGCCAGGTGCATCCCCCGCAGGTTTCGGCATGTCTGCAGCGCGGGCTGATGCGTTCCGGGCCTTCTTCAAGAACCTCCAAAAGCTGCCCTTCAAAATAATTGCGGCGTTTTTTTATGATGCGGATGCGCGCAACATCACCCGGTGCGGTATTTTTCACAAAACAGGCGCGGTCGTCCAGCTTGCCGAACCCTTTGCCTTCGTATGCGGCCGATTCTATTTGGAGCGTTGCCTCAGTCCCTTTTTTATAGGCCATAAACAGTTGTATACATTAAATATTCTGCAGGTTGATGCGGATTGAAAAGTAAGTTTTCCCTGTACAGCCGGCTCAAAGCAATTCGTCGTCACGGGTGTAGAAGGTTTCGCACTGAAGGCGGTAGGCATCGGCTTCACTGCTGAGTTTGCTCAGTTCCGAGATGGTGGATTCCAGCTGTATGGCCATCACCCTGTTAATTTCGCTAATCACCTTCAGCGCGATTTGCGGATATCGCTTCCGAAGTTCTTCAAAATCCGGATTGAAGAAACCCAGTACCACGCTTTCTTCGGTAGCGCGGGCCGACGACATCCGGCGCATCTGATGTTTCAGGCTGAGGTTGCCGAATGTTTGCGTTGGGCCGAGTACAATCGAGTTTCCGGTAGGCTGGCCGGCTTCATCCTCAACAATTAGCTCCACAGTTCCGCTTTCCACGATATAGAAGCCGTTACCAGGATCTTTCTGATGGTAGATGTATTCTTCCGGGCTGTACGTCCTCCGGTGGCAGAGCTGGATGAATTCATACGCCTCCAGATGAGAAAGCTCATTGAAAAAGCGCGAGTTGAAGATTACCGAGGTTTGTTTTCTAAGGGTACCGAAGAACGATGATTTCATAATTTATCAGCTGAAAGATTCTCAAAAAGAGTGTCCGATGCCAAAATGGAACGTGTTGCGGTCGAGTATGCTCGTTCCGGGCTCGTTTCCGAGATCGGTGATACGGTAAGCCATGTCGAACCGCAGAACCACAAAATCCCAGTCCAGCCGGATTCCGAAACCGGAGCCGACCGCAATTTCCTCCCAAAACGTGTTGAAACTAAACTTGCCCTCATCAATTTCGTTTCGGGGTCCCGTCCAGACATTTCCAAAGTCGGTGAAGACAGCAAATATCCAGTCGGTGGAAAGGAAGTTACGGGAAAAGGTATTGCGATACTCAAGAAACCCGGCCAGCTTTATATCCCCTCCGTTGATGGGCGTCTCGGCCGGATCGTTTCTCCCCGGACCCAGCTGCAGCGGATCCCATCCGCGAATGTCGTTGGAACCGCCGGCAAAAAAGCGGCGGTTTATCGGAATGGTCCGGCTTAGGCCGTACGGATAGGCCAGGCCGACAAACCCGCGCCAAGCGAACACGGAGTTTGACGCTACAGGATGATAGCGTCGGAAATCAACCGACGTTTTCACAAACTGGCTGTAAGCAAGCTCCCGGCCGGTTACGCTGAAGGAGGGGATGGTGCCGAGAAGAGAATCTTCCCGCGCAATGAGCGTGCTTTCGATAAGGCGAGGCAGGTTTCCGCCGACTTCAATACTGGTTTCCAGGAAAAAGCCTTCATCCCGGCTGATAGGGTGAACCGCCGCATTCCGGAAGGTGTACCGCATAAGTGAAGAGAACTGAGGCCGGAAATCCTCAAGAATCAGCTGCAGAAGTA
>PXDL01000525.1 GCA_003566395.1 Balneolia bacterium
GTGGCGCTGACCCGTGAACCGTAGGTGTGCATGGCATAAATATATGGTTCTGCCGGGTAATCGGGGTGCCGCGCAAGCCCCATCAGCCCGCCTTCACCGGCCGAATGGATATCTTCGCTCATGAACCAGAGAGCCGGCTGAAGCTGCCCGTTTTCAATTAGCCGGATACGTCCTGGACGCTCACTCACCAGAGCGCGCTCATCATCCAGAAAAACCAGCGACCAGGGAATTTCAAGTTCATCCACCCAGATTTCAAGGGTGATGGCGTGGTCGGTTGCCGGTTCCGGAACATAGCGGTCCTCAACATCCTGAGGAATTTCGCCGGTGCGAATATCCTGAAAAAAAATGCACGAGCTGAGCAAGAACAGCACACCCAATCCAAAACCCGCAACTATACTTTTGAAAGCCATAATACTTTTTTAATGAATGATGATGGAGCCGCCAGGCATTAAACTCAAAAAACAGCTTGCAGCCTTGACCGTTCCGAAGGTAACACTTTTTATGTGTTTAGGATGGAGATTAAAGGGAAATTCAGAATTCAGAATGGAAGAATTAAGATTCGTATCGAGGTGAAGGGCTGCGTAGCGCTATCAGAATAGTGTGGTATAAAATGCCACTTCGTTACTCGCTTAGGGTCATTTCGACTACGCGCCACCAAGGAGACTGAAGCCAATACAGGAGCTACTCCGGCGCACACGGAGAAATCTCCTATGCTGGGTAGGACGGGTTTAGCACAGATTTTCGCAGATTGAAAGCACCCCAAAAAAAAGTCGGAAAGGAAAAACTACCGGCCGGTACCGATCGAAATGGTTGTATCTAACGGCGCTTCGTTAAATCTCCAAAAACTGAATGTGTACGTGCTTTCCGTCGGAATATTCACGATAACTTTTGACTTGAGAGAACTCATGACAGGTAAGCTTGGCTCTGAGGGTCTTTTGCCCATCAATTTTATAAAGTACGTACTGCCTGAAGACTTTATAACCGGGTTAACAGTTTCCCAACCTGAACTTGGCACACTCGCAATCAGATCAAAGGTTACACTATTCTGATTGATCTCTATGTCTTCTACTAGGGCAGTGGAAATCGGCCAAATGTCATCTTCCGCTGATAAGTTATTTGTGCATGAGTTTAGCAGCAAGGAAGAAAGAAAGAGAAGTGCAGATAATTTATTCACAGCTAATAAGATTAGGGTATAATTACGGCCTTATGGTGCAAAATTTGAAGACTTACTCAAGTTGATTCTCAACAAATTCTATAGTCTCTGAGACTCTTCGTGTTTCTATGAAATTTTCATCATCTGATACGACGCTCACAATCGCTCTGTAATATCCCGGCTTTGAGGGTGCTAATAAGAAATCATCAATTTCATATCTGTGTCCGGATTTAATCTCTACGGGAAATGCATTTGCACAACCCGTGCCGGTATGCTCGATCCATTCCTCATTTTGCTTTCTTTCAACAACATGCCCACAATGATATCGAATTGATTGATTCGTTTCATTTTTGATGACGAGTGTAACCGGGTCATCTATGGATGCAATTTGAGGAAGCAGTTTGATTTCAATCTCACCGGAACCCGGAGAGCTAAGAATGCCGCATGAAACAATTACCGAGCAAATCACAACTAAAAAAAGAACCTGTTTCATGTATAATCTCTTTTATAGAGTTTGATATTGAAAAAGCTGAACCCGAATTAGGAAAACAGCATTATGGACCCGTAGCTAATCCGAGGAAATACGTCCTGTGAACTCCTTTTATCTCATTTTTGTGACAAGGCGTAAGAAGTGCAAAAGATCGGTTTTGTAATATCGGCATTAGTCGGTACGTATGCGTCAAACGCCGCGTTGCATCACCGATAATTTAAGGCCCGATTTATCGGAGCCATTTGAGAATACCTCCCCCCCCCGGATATACTTCGTGCCATCGTGGGCTATTCAACGAGTATTCGTTGATCACATTTCTTGAATCATTAACATCCTTGATAATGGACGCATTTAAATTCCTTAAACGGACATTATAAATCGAGCTCAGGTTTTTATGGTGAAGGAGTCAACTTAAACTCATCCGGCTGAAGAAACTCAAGGCGCTGGAAACGTGGCATGAAAAAGCCGTTCCACTCCTGCTGAAAGGTGAGTAATTCATCATCAAGAGAACGGAGACTACGGGCATCGGTTCCGGCCAGGATTGCAATGGACACATTTCTTTGGCTCATTGGCCTCTGTTTGGTTTTCTGATGATAGTCATCCCTAACCCTCCCCGGAAAATCTCAGCTTATCTATCGTTCTCCGGTGGTTCGGTGAGCTTTTTGAAAACAGCCTCCACATCGCGCAACTCAAGCCTATCGAGAAGCTTAAAAGCCTCTACAGTATCTTCTGAGGCTTCGGTCCGGCCTTCCCGGTATATCAGATAGGTTTCCTTAAGGTTGTCGGGGTCATGATCATCGGTCAGGTAGATCAGCAGAGAGAAGGCTTCGGATTGTTTGTCGCGAATGGCGAGTAAGTCGTAAGGGGGTTCATCGGGCAGGTTTTTGAGCCGGAATCGTCCGTCAACGAACTCGAACAGCATCAGGGCGCCGTTAATCTGGCGTCCCTGGAAACTGAAACGCTGGGCGAGGCCGTCGAAGGGCTCGTGCGAAAGCAGGGCTTCGCGCATGAAGGCCGGATTTTTGGCCATATCGATCACACTGCTAAGAAAACGGGCATTGTCGTAGCCGATGTAGCTGAACATATCAGGGTTGTGTCCGAACGCGGCCCGGTAGTCATCCCTAAAATCCTGTATGCCTGAATCGCTATTATCATGATAAAATACTTCCGGATACACCACTCTGAGTCTGCGGGCGGCCTGGCGGTTTAGGTCGGATAATCCGAATGCCTCAGACCCGATAAGCTGAACATCGCTGCGAAGGGCCAATAGCTGTGTCATCATCAAATCGATGACGGCCGGAGCGCCTTCCCCGGCCACGGGCATGTAGAGCGCGTCTGATTTCACCCAATCTTCGGCGAATTTTTCTTCATCTTCTTCATCATCGAAATCAATCAGGGAAATATCCCCGGCAAAGTAGTCGGCATATTCACTTATATCAAACCGCCGCGCTTGAAGATTTTCATTAAAAAAGTAGGGGATTTCGGCTCCCAGCTCCAGGGCTCGCTCACGAAAAGCGCGGGCATCATCGGCCCCGAGCGAGGTTCGGTCAACAAGTACGCTAATCTTCCTGTGGCCGAGATAGTTCACAGCAATTTCCGCCATTATCCTGCCGCGCTCAGCAAAGGTGGGGTTTGCGTGAAATACGAAACGGTTACCACGGGTAAGATCCTCCGCATTGGCGAGAGGAGCCAGAACCGGAATCTGGAGGGAGTCGCCCAGCGCAGCCAGAATTAGTGCTTCATTGCTGAAAAGCGGGCCAAACAGAATATCAGGCTGATGTTTTTCGATAAGCTGAAGGGTGCGTTTTCTGAAATCAGGCTGCAGGTCTTCATCGATTTCATCCACGTACGGTTCCTGGATTACGGCTTCATTTTCCGGTGCTTCGTACGGGTTATACAAGTTGTATTTCCAATCAACAAGCAGCCGTTCCTCCTCTTCATCCATACCTGTGCCGAGCGTTACGATTTCGATCTTCGTATCGTTTTGATTCCTGTTGTATTCTTCCACGGCATAGAGAAAACCATAATAAATGGCCCGGCTGACCTCATAGCCGTCATGATCACGGTCATCCTGTGGAAGCACGACTCCGATCCGGTAGGTGAATCCGGCAGGCACCCTGTAGGCGGCAATCTTTTCATTGAAAATGTCGGACAGGGATGATTGTTGAGCCTGTTCTTCCAGAAGCTCGGGCTTGTCTGCATCGGGCATGGCAAAGGGCGTGAATTCAAGACGGGAGTCAGCTTCAACCTCCTCTTCGGTATCCTCCATTTCCTGCTGACGCGTTTCATGGAGTTCACGCAGCTCGCGTATTGCATCACGATCGAGCTGCTGCCGTCTTGCGTACCCGAAAAGCTGCCGGGCTTCATCTGCATTGTGAAGCATGAGGCCGCAGCGAATAACCTCTTGCATAAGGTCTGGTTCGGAAACTGCATTTAATAAGGTAATGCGCTGATCGTAGGTGAAAAACATGCAGTAATCCGAAAAAAGGCTCTGCGATCGCTCTCTGAGAGACGGATTTTCTGAGCTCCTGAGTTCGTGTAAGAGGCTGAGACCTTCTGCATATTCCCGCAAGCCGAGATGTATAAGTGAAAGCGTATATCCGGCTTCATTCACCATATCGGGCATGGGCAGGGCACGGGCAAGGTTAAGGACATCTCTGGCTTCATCATATTTTCCGAGTTTGAAAAGGCTGTTTCCGCGAAGCAGGATAGACTCGGGTACAGACTCGGCAAGGGCAAAAAGGGATTCCGCCTGCGCAAAATTGAACGAACGGTAGAAGGAGAGCCCTTCTTCAAATAGTCTTTCATCCTGCGGGTCGGGTTCAAGCTGCTGAGCTTTCAGAAGGCTGAACGGCAGGACTAAAATGAGCAGAAAAAAGAAGCAGGAGAAGCTGCAAAAAGATTTTTTTAGGAAATCAGACATTCCGAAATAGGTTGAACGTAACGATCGGTGGAGGTAATGAAAACGCGGAAATGCCGGTTAGACATATATCGATGATTTACCGGTTAAAGATAGCTATTCCAGCAGCACTATTCCCATTCTATAGTTGCAGGAGGTTTCGAGCTGATATCATAGACTACACGGTTTATACCCTGCACCTGATTAATTATGGTATTTGATATCTCCGAGAGAAAATCGTAAGGCAGGTGCGCCCAGTCGGCGGTCATGCCGTCCACGCTGGTGACCGCCCGCAGCGCTATCGTGTACTCGTAGGTTCGCTCATCTCCCATTACGCCCACACTTTGAACTGGTAGTAAAACCGCGAGGGCCTGCCACACATTATCATACAGATTGTGTTCACGCAGCCCTTGTATGAAAATAGCATCGGCTTCGCGAAGCAAATCCAGCTTTTCTTCACTCAGGGGGCCAAGAACGCGTATCCCGAGACCGGGACCCGGAAAGGGATGTCTGCCGATAAACGACTCCGGGATACCGAGGGTGCGGCCTACGGTTCGGACTTCATCCTTGAAAAGCTCGCGCATGGGTTCCACCAGACGCAGGTTCATTTTTTCGGGGAGGCCGCCGACGTTGTGGTGCGATTTGATGGTTGCCGACGGACCTTTGAAACTTACGCTTTCAATCACGTCGGGGTAGAGTGTACCCTGGGCCAGAAAGCGGAAAGAAGAATCGTGGGCTACGGCCTCGTCAAAAACATCGATAAAGGAATTCCCGATAATTTTGCGTTTTTGCTCGGGATCGCTGATGCCGTGGAGGCGTTTCATGAAAAG
The DNA here is from genome assembly GCA_003566395.1 of Balneolia bacterium. Taxonomy (GTDB): domain Bacteria; phylum Bacteroidota; class Rhodothermia; order Balneolales; family Cyclonatronaceae; genus Cyclonatronum. Next base: position 5,373 of record PXDL01000525.1, read on the forward strand.
TTCGCGCCGGTCGAGCCCCTTAACCGGTAATTTCAGTACGGAGCGGTACATGTGAAGCACATCCTCAAACTCACCTTTTCGCAACAGGCCGTTATCCACGAACACACACATCAACTGATCGCCTATGGCATCGTGGATGAGTTTTGCAGTAACGGTGGAGTCAACTCCTCCGGAAAGAGCGCAAATAACTTTGCCGTCACCGACAGTCTCTTTTATACGCTGGGTTGATTCTTCGATGAAGGAAGCCGGGGTCCAGTCTCCGGTAAGTCCGCAAATCTCGTAGGCAAAATTAGCCAGAAGCGTGCGTCCGCATTCGGTATGGACAACTTCAGGATGAAACTGAACGCCAAATATCGGTTTGCTTTTGTGCTGTACAGCCGCAACAGGAGCGTTCTCGGTGCGGGCGGTAATTTCAAACGAGTCGGGAAGTTCTTTCAGCTTGTCGGAGTGGCTCATCCAAACCTGGGACTGCTGCTGAACTTTGTGAAACAGGCGGCCGGGTTTATCAAGGATGAGGCCGGCCCGACCAAACTCACGTCTGGGAGAACGGGCAACACTTCCCGGTTTATAGTGGTTCGCGATGGCCTGAAGCCCGTAACAGATCCCCAAAACAGGAACGCCTGATTCTATCCATGAAGGATCGAGCCGTGGAGCTCCGGGGTCGTTTACGCTCAGCGGTCCGCCCGATAAAACGATACCCAAAGGCGGGTGCGATTTGAACGAGTCGGGCGCGGCGTTGAACGGGTGAATTTCACAATACACCTTAAGTTCACGAAGCCTGCGGGCGATTAGCTGCGTGTACTGCGATCCGAAATCGAGAATGAGAATCCAGTCGTGCTGCTGCTGAATCATAGAAATGCGGACGTAAGAATAACGAGGAGAGGGGGAGACATACAGCAAAACCCCGCAGAATCAGTGCGGGGTTTTACCGGTTATATCCAATAAAAAAAACGCCGGATGTGCTATCCGACAAGATCTTTGTAGGTGTCGGCATCCATCAAAGCATCGACTTCAGAGGGATCGCTGATTTTGATTTTAATCAGCCATCCTTTGCCGTAAGGGTCTTCATTTACGGTTTCAGGCTCGTCGGCAAGCGTTTCGTTAAGCTCAATTACTTCACCGGAAATCGGCATAAAGAGATCGGAAACCGTTTTAACGGCTTCGATGGTGCCGAAAACATCTTCCTGATTGTAGCTTTCGCCGGCTTCGTTCAGCTCAACAAAAACGATATCGCCGAGTTCGCTTTGGGCAAATTCAGTGATGCCGACCGTAGCGGTGCCGTCGCCGTTGTCTTTGAGCCATTCGTGCTCTTTGGTGTATTTCAGGTCGTCGGGAAATTTCATCGGACGAAATCAGGGGTTGGGGTTAAATTTGAATTCTTTTTCAAGAAAATGGGTCGTGAATTCACCCTTGATAAACTGAGGGTGATCCATAAGTTGAATGTGATACGGGATGGTAGTTTTAATGCCCTCAACCACAAATTCCTCAAGAGCTCGTTTCATGCGCGCAATAGCTTCGCGCCGGGTTGGGGCGCTTACAATGAGCTTGGCGATCATGGAGTCGTAGTTAGGCGGAACCATATAGCCGGAATAGGCATGGGTATCAACCCGTACGCTGTGTCCGCCGGGAATATGAAAAACCGTGATTTTGCCTGCCGAAGGGCGGAAGTTGTACTGAGGGTCTTCCGCATTAATACGACACTCGATGGCATGGCCACGCATTTTTAACTCTTTCCGGGCCAGAGGCATGCCGGCGGCAATTTGAATCTGATCGCGGATAAGATCGGCATTGGTTACTTCTTCGGTGACCGGGTGTTCCACCTGAATCCGTGTATTCATTTCCATGAAATAGAAATCAAGGTGCTTATCCACCAAAAATTCCACGGTTCCGGCTCCTTCGTAATTGACGGTTTCGGCGGCCCGAATGGCAGCCTGACCCATTCTTTCACGCAGTTCCGGTTCCATGACGGGTGAGGGCGATTCCTCCATAATTTTCTGATGCCGGCGCTGCAGCGAGCAGTCACGTTCGCCCAGATGCGTGATATATCCGTGGCGGTCTCCGAGTATCTGAATTTCAACGTGGCGCGGATCTTCAATATACTTTTCGATATAGACTTCGGGGTTGCCGAAAGCGCTGCCTGCTTCGTTACGGGCGGCATCAAAATTACGTTTAAACTCCGAGGGTTCACGCACGATACGCATTCCGCGTCCGCCCCCGCCGGCCGTTGCCTTGATGATAACAGGATACCCGATGTCTTTGGCTACCGATTCGGCTGTTTTAAGGTCCGAAATGTTGCCGTCGCTTCCCGGAACCACAGGCACGCCATATTTTATCATATTAGCTTTGGCCGTAGACTTATCGCCCATAGCCGAGATCATATCGGGTGAAGGCCCGATAAACTTGATATTATGCTCTTCACAAATGCGCGAGAACTCGGCGTTTTCAGCCAGAAATCCGTATCCGGGGTGAATAGCTTCGGCGTTGGTAATGATAGCCGCGGACAAAATCCGCTGAATTTTCAGATAGCTTTCGGAAGAAGGGGGAGGGCCGATACATACGGCTTCGTCGGCAAATCGTACGTGCAGGCTTTCCGCGTCGGCAGTTGAATAGACCGCCACGGTTTTGATTCCCATCTCTTTGCAGGTGCGAATTACACGGAGCGCGATTTCACCACGGTTTGCTATAAGAATCTTTTTGAACATTTCGGTCAGTTTGGTTCAATAAGGAAGAGCGGCTGGTCGAATTCTACGGGCTGGGAATCAGACACAAGAATTTTGGTGATTTTGCCGGAAACTTCGCTCTCTATTTCATTCATGATTTTCATGGCCTCAACAATACAGAGCACGTCGCCTTTTTTAACGGTATCGCCCACTTTCACAAAATCAGGAGACTCCGGGTTTGGTGCGGCATAAAAGGTTCCCACAATCGGGGATTTAATAGGTTGTGCGCTCGATGATGCGGAATCCTGACCGGAGGCATCGGCTTTGCCGGCAGCAGGGGCCTGGGTTTGAGGCTGAGCCGGAGCTTGTGCTCCAGCCTGAGGCTGAGACTGCTGACCTGGGGGATAAGCATACACAACTTGTTCCCTTGGTGCGGGTTGTTCGCTCTGTTTTTTAACTTTTATTTTGAGACTGCCTTCTTCAATAGATACCTCATTCAAATCGCTCTTGGATATCATATCGAGCAGATTTTTGATCAATTTTAAATCCATAAATAATCCTGTTTAAAATTAGTTCTTAACCCTTTCAAGGTAGGTTTTTGTGCGCGTGTCTACTTTCAGCAGGTCGCCTTCATTAATAAAGAGCGGTACCTGAATTACCGCTCCGGTTTCGAGTGTAGCCGGTTTAGATCCACCCTGGGCGGTATCACCCTTAACACCGGGATCGGTCTGTGATACTGCAAGGTTCACATGATCGGCCATTTCGGTGAACAGGTATTTTTCCTCATCCGCGTTAATAGCTACGGTGATTTCCTGACTTTCTTTCATAAACTCGGGCCGGTCAACCTGCTCAACGGGCAACCCTATTTGCTCATAGGTTTGTGTGTGCATAAAATGGTAGAGGCTTCCGTCAAAATACAGGAATTGGTAGGGATGGCGCTCAATGCGAACCGATTCCATGCTTTCACCCGACCGGAAGGTTTTATCGATGATTTTCCCCGTTTCCACCCCTTTGAGTTTTGTGCGAACAAAGGCCGGACCCTTACCCGGTTTTACATGCTGGAACTCTATAATTTGATATAATTGGCTGTTCAAAACTACGGTTAACCCATTCTTGAAATCAGCTGTCGAAACTTTAGGCATAAAATAATAGTGTGACGAATTTAAAGATACTGTCGGGCTTGCGATACCGGGTTTAGTAAAAATGAGTACTGTGTATCCCGGCAATAAACTGCCGCAACAGGTTTAATAAAATCAATATGGTGAACAGTTCAAAATCCTGTTTTTATCAATAAAAACAGCCATTTTGAGTGCCCGTTAATTTACTACTCTTTTTGCTTTCCTACCTAATGATATTTAGAACGGTGGTTACGAAAACAATTCCGATGAGGATCGGGCAAATGTAGCTGATAAAGAAAGCCCAGGTTTTTGTGAAGCCGGATTCCGCAGCTCCGGGGTAGCCCTGCTCAATCTCGACAATCGCATTGCCGGTTTTCCATACCCAGGCCAGGAAAATACAGGTCATCATTCCGCCGAGCGGAAGTCCGATTTCGTTAAAGATGTTTACGAAATGGTCGATCAGGCCGATATCGAAAGAAATAATGATGGCAATTACCAACACGATGCCTCCTATAATTAACGAGGCTTTTTTACGGGGAACCTTGTGCTCGTCTATGACGTAAGCCACCGGCACTTCCAGAAGGGAAATGGACGAAGTAAGCGCGGCAAGACCGAGAAGCAGAAAAAATGAGACCGAAATGACAAGCCCCAAAGATCCGCCGATGTTTTCAAAAAGCTGGGGCAAAACCGTAAATACCAGCGATACGGATGAAATGAGGTCGCCGTCATCCCCAAAAATGGCAATTCCCTGCGTAAATGCTACATACATGGCCGGAATTACGAGCATTCCGGCAATAAATGCGATGATGATATCAACGACGGTAACATAGGTTGCCGATGACATTATATTTTGGTCTTTCTTCAGATACGATCCATAAGTGATCAGGGCGCCCATTCCAAGCGATAGCGAGAAAAAAGCCTGCCCCATCGCTGAAAGTGTAAGGTCCATGTCTATCAGGCTGAAATCGGGCATCAGATATTCGCGTACCCCTATGGCACTTCCCTCAAGTGTAAGCACATAGCCGATCATAATAAGCAGAATGAACAGCAGAAAAGGCATCAGTACTTTGGTGGCTCGCTCAATGCCGTTGCTCACGCCTCCGTTGATAATCCCGACGGTAAAGAGCATGAAAACGACGGTGAAGATCGCATTTTTGGGACCGTTGCCAAGATCGCCGAACCAGGAGGCCCCGGCTTCATTTCCGGTAAAGCTCAGGATTTGCTCAATTACATAAGCGAGCGTCCAACCGGAAATTACCAGATAAAAGGAGAGAATCATCATTCCGCAAAGTACCCCCCAGTACCCGATCATCGCACCGAAACCGCTCGGGTCTAATGCTTTGAAAGCGCCTACCGGATTTTTGCCGGTTTTACGGCCGATAGTGATCTCGGCAATCATTACGGGTAGGCCCACGAATATGCAGCAGACCAGATATACGATGATAAAAGCCGCTCCGCCGTTATCGGCCACCTGAGTTGGGAAACCCCAGATATTTCCAAGGCCGACGGCCGAGCCTGCTGCTGCGAGGATAAAGCCGAGCTTACTGTTCCAGGTACCTCTTCCCGGGTTTTCGGAAGTTGCCAAAGTTATGTTGGGTTTGGTTAGGGTGATAAAGTCGGACTAAAATATTGCATTTAATCCTTATCACGCAACTTTCTTAAAATGAAGCCGGAAGAAGGTTCGATTTCAAGCTCCTCGGCTGCAATATCAAAGCCCTGATCGGAGGTTAGACTGGCAGAGGCCACGATTTCCCAGACTCCTCTGGGAAGGGAAATTTTGTGCGTGCCGAACGGATTGCCGTTCAGGCTGATGATATAATCGTAGGGGTCGCGGCTGTTTTTTCCCTGAACGGTAAGCGTCAGATGCAGACTGTCGCTGTAATTCCAGAAGTGAAGATCTTCCGGGCGCGCTTTTCGCAGGGCGGGGGAAGACAACCGAAGCCGGATCAACCCTTTGTAATAGGCTACAAGGTCATTATTGAGGCTCAAGTGGCTGAAATCCAGATAGTTGGTGGCATTATCTTTTTCATAGCTGTTGTGGTCAAGCTTGCCCGCATTGGGGTCTTCAACTCCGTCTATCGGTTCCACTACTTTGGTGCGCGCCCACTCCTGTCCGGCGTGTATCATCGGTACGCCCTGTGCGCTGAAAAGATAGAGGGCGGCAAGTTTGTTAAGCTTGGCCTCGGATTCCGATAGTTCGGCGATATCTTTACGGATATGTTTCTGACGGGCTTTTTCCGGTTTCAGGCCTATTCTGATGAAATCACCCAGGGTGTAGCCGTCATGAGATTCCAGATAATTGATGCAGTGCCCGCTGTAGTGATAACGCCCGTTGCTGCTTCCGAGCAGGGTTCCGGCCAGAAAATTCTCAAGGCCCTCACGCGAGCTTTCCCACTGCCATTTCCCGAAAATAAACCCTTTGTCTTTAAGCGGATCCGATCCCTTCACGCCGTTCCGAATTTGATCATTCCATGAGGCCCAGCCGATATCGGAAAAGCCCTTCGGATCATACCCGCCGCCCCAGGGTTCGGCAATGAGTATAACGTCGGGATTAATCTGTTCGGCCTGATGCCTGATTTCGTTAAGCGTGCTGCGGTCTATGAGATTGGCCAGATCGAAGCGAAAGCCGTCGATATGGAATTCTTTCATCCAGAACAGAATAGAATCCACAATTAACTGACGCGCAAGTGGAGCTTCGGTTTTGAAATCGTTTCCGCATCCGCTGTGCGAGGTGTAATTCCCGTTTTTATCGAGGCGAAAAAAATAATCCCGGTCAATTAGTTTGAGCGGATTGAGATCGTATTGCGAAACGTGATTAAAAACCACATCCA
>PXDL01000351.1 GCA_003566395.1 Balneolia bacterium
GTAAACATGGCTGCTACTGGAATCATCCGCCGCCAGACTGCCGAGATCCGCAACCGGAACGTCGCCGGCCACTACGCTAAAATCGCCTCCCGGAACAACCCCTACAGTCAGATACCAGTTGGTTGACGAAATGTCCTCAGTCCCCAACTCAAATACCCAACCACCACCGATCTCGGTCGGATCCGTTTCATGATCATTACTGCTCTCTGTCGCAACCTCGTGCTGACGAACGAAGAGCTGGGCTTGTCCCGACTCCACGCTCATCGACTGGCGCCAGGCTCCCAACTGGGTCTCCTGAGTGGCAATCCGAAACTGAAACAATCCACCCTTGCTATTCAACACCTCCAATGCGTTCTCTCCCTCGCCGCTGTCCCAATCCAGCTCAATTACGGGATTGGTTTCGTAGGCGTCGAGCTGAAAGGTCAAGGTGGCTGGCCCATTGTTGCGAACGGAAACCTGCCAGGTTCCTTCGCTGAGGTCCTCGCCATCCACAATGATAGTCGATGTATAAGCACCATCACCAGTCCAGCTGGTTCCCGAAAAATCCGTCTCTCCAAGCGACTCGGGAACCTCATCTCCTTCGGTTAAATAGAGCCCGGGATTGCTACCATCTGTTGTGGATACAACTATCCGCAAGCCGTGCGGATCCGCCGGCACTTCAATCATCTCGTGGTGCCATTCCTCCGCTGGACTCAAGCTGCCGCTGACCGTAAGGGGCAGTGTGCTGGCTTCCAACCCAGTGACAATCGAAACCGGAAAACATACCGATACTAGTAGCGGAAAAAGTTTAATATTTTTCATGACGACATTATTGGAATGAGCGGCAGGGGAACTGCGACGAAGACCACAAAACGGTCGCCTCCACCAAGCTGCGCCTACCTGAGAAAAAAGGCGGCTAATGGATCCAGCCAAAACGCAGAATCCGGTTCAGCCAACAAAAGGCTGAGGTGATTCGAACTGAGTACGACATCATCATTTTCAAGTATTCCTTCGAACTTTGAGTTGAAAGGGATATCTAAAAAAACGCACAGTCACTATAAACAAGGCTCACATTTGGAGTCAAGGGAAGTTCAGAGCCTCAAGCGCTGCAATCTATCAAGATCATGCATTAAAAAAACTTATCCTCCAGCGAGACTACTTCCTAAAAGAGGTAAGAAGTCATAAGAAAAACTTGTAGGGTAAAATCACTGTTAAATTAATTTCACTTTAATCAAGCAAACGATCCGCTCAATGGTATGATTCCCGAGCCGAAAGAGTCACTTACTGTCATTCCACTTCCTCCTCATCCGGCTCTTGCTCTTCTCCAGTGAGGTCGAGGTCAAGGATCTCTTCATCGCTGAGCACATGGAGGTAACGACGTCCGTCTCCGCCGCGGGCGTAAACGGCGAAGCCGAGTGTCTCCGAATAGACGAAGGGATGGATCTCCTCATTGGTGAAGAAGACGAGATCTGCGAGGGGGTCCCAGAACCACATGGTGCCAGTGGCCTGGCCGGGCCAGACATAGATCCAGCCAATGCGCTGCGAATAGATCCAGCCACTGCCGCCTTCGATTGCGTAGAAGACGCCGAGCCATTCGGAATTGTAAACGGAAGTTCCACTGTCTTCATCGACATCCATCACCTCCGCATCGCCAACGCTGTCGGGCAGTGCTTCAGGCAGTTCAACGATTAATTCAACCGAATCGCTGGTGTCTTCACCAAAGGGACTGCGGACTGCTACAGTGTAGCTGCCCTGGTGGCGCTTGGTCGCTTGTGCGATTTCCAGTTCCGGATCCGTGGACCAGTCGGTGATCACTGAGTCATTGCGGGACCACTGATACTCCAGTTCTCCGTAACCACTCGCGTCTACGCTGTAGCTGACGGCCGTGCCGTGCATTACGGTTTGTGTATCCGGGGTCGGCTGAGTCGTAATGGCCGGGAGGTCGCCGATGGACAAGCTGTCTTCGGCATCTGCCAGAACCACTTCCGTCCCATCGACGTCTGCAATCATCTCGAGCGTGATCGTGTATTCGCCTACGCTATCAAACTCAACGGTCCAGTTCAGGACCTCATTGTAGTCGAAGGCGAGTTCATAGCCCTCAAGAGGACCGTATTCGCCACTGTTCTCAATCACCATGGCCTCGCCTCCAAAAGCGTCGTCCGGGAGAGTGAAGGTAGCGTCACCGGGCCCATCGGTTTCTATTCGAATCCATGTTGCTTCGTAGCCGATTTGGCCTTCATCGAGGGGTGCGATGGTTACGGATACTGTTCCTTCATCGCCCGCCAGAATTGGATCCGGGTACTGGGTTTCCATCGTGTAGGTCGAATGGACTTCGATCGTCAACGGGTCTGAAGTCACTTCACCGAAGTCGTTGCGCACAGTCACTGTGTAAACACCAGCATCTTCGGCGGTCACTCCAGATACAACCAGCAGACCAGAAGTGTCGAAGCTGTAACGGTCGCCCTCAAGCAGCTCCCCGTCGAGGAACCACTCAATTTCCAAACCGTCGGATGAGCCTTCAAACTCAAATGCAATTAGACCTTCGTCCCCGATTGAAAAGCCCATCGTGTCAGGTCCGGATGTGATTACTGGTGGATCCCCAGGAGTTGGGCCAGGATCTTCGCCAGCACTCTGCAAGGCATGCATACGTGCATCATCGTCACCGACCAATATAACTTCGTCGTGCATCACCA
>PXDL01000594.1 GCA_003566395.1 Balneolia bacterium
TCCGGTTTGCAGCCTGTACAAATATATGCCGCTGGCAAGATGTGAGGCATCGAAGCGTATTTGATGCTCCCCGGCCTGAACATGCTCATTAACAAGAGTGGCTACAAGCCGCCCTGCGATATCATATATCCGCAGTTGAACTTGGTCCGCCTGGGGAAGCCGGTAACTGATTACCGTAGTAGGGTTGAACGGGTTGGGGAAGTTTTGATCGAGCTTTACTTTTTTCGGGAGATCGCTCGGCTCTTCAGTACTAACCGCCACTCCCGGTATAATAGTAATCATAAAGCGTGAATCATTGTCGGTATTCATTTGAATAACCTCGGGTGCTGATATCGTCCGGTGTGGAGAATGCTTAGAATCATCCGAAGCCTTTTCGCCTCTTGAAGCTAATGCTGATTCTATTTCGAAGTTGTAGCCGGAATGCTCAAATAAATCAAGCTCTGCCCCGGTCTCATTGTCGTGGAGGAGAAACTGCCAGTCCTGCGGCAGAGCTTCAGGATTCCAGCTCAACTCAAACGTTCCGTCCAGATTACTGCCTTTAATATCCAGCGGGACGTTTATCTGGTTCTCTAAATCATCGGGCAGTGCGTTTATTTCTAAAGCCGTGCCGTCTGTCAAAAGGGTGAAAAGCGACAGATAATCGGGTTTCAGGGATCTGAGTTTATAGGCGTCCAGGCGGTCTTTACCGGTTTCTGCCTCACCGCTAAGCATGATGACAGAACTTGAACTTTGTTCTTCTCCATCAAGGGTGAAGGTGATCTGCGGTACGGGCTGCGTTCTCATGAATATCCCTCCGGGGCGCTGCACGTCTTCGGTCAGGGTTAACGAGGGTGAAGCTCCGTTGGCTTTAACCAGAAAACCCTGCCAGGGGGCAATCACCCCTTCTGAAGCAAGCGTGCCTCCGGAACCATTCCAGGTCTGAAATTCCCCGGCTGCAGCATTCCAGACATAAATGGTTGCATCAATATTGTTGTTGGCCCAGCCGCTGCCGGCATCCCAGTCGATGGTGGTTCCGTATGGATTGCCAATCAGGTTCCAGCCGTCGTTTTCGATATTGCCCGTATCTGTGAAAGACACGTTAGGAGATATCTGACCAAAGTTTGGCGTATTTCCGACCTGAAGCTCTTTTGGAAAACCGTCGGGCGTGCCGTCGAAATTGTCATCATCAAAAACATAAATGATGAAGCCGGTGCCGGGATCGGGAATGGAGCCGGCGTTATCGATAGAGGTATACGTCTTGGCAGCTTCATCCCAGTTTAAAACATTGGACACCTCAAAACCGGGGGAGTCGGAGCCGGGAAACCCCTGAGTCCATAATGCTTCTAAAAACTCGCCGTAAGAGGAGCCATCGAGCGGAGAACTCATCATGCGCCATCCTTCTTCTCCTGTTATACTTAGTCCATGAGGGCGAAACCTGCTGCCGTCCCAAAGCACATTTGGGGTAAGATTTGCTTCGGGCCCGACCGCTGTGGCCAATACCGATTCTCCGCCGCCGGTCCGCTGAATAAGGTAATTTGCCAGCAGATGTTCTTCTTCGCCCGTCAGATATTCATACATGCGATCTTTAATCTGCTCATCATTCAGCGCAGTTCCCCAAATACGAAAATCGGCGAGATTGCCATTGAACTGAGTTTCCGACGCAATACGTGAATCCCAGCCCATCTCTATGTCGTCGCTGTTGTTTTGGATTTGGTACGGGCCAAAACCAAAATTACCCGACAGGTCTTCGCCATTGACCAATATTCTGCGGTCATTTTCGGTATTACCGCTGTTCACGAATGCGACGTGCGTCCATTCGTTTTCAGGAACGGCCTCGGGATCAGTCACCCTCAAATAGGAAAACTCATCGGGTGAATTTACCACCACAACACGCCCCGAGCCTGCTAATTGAGATCCAACCTCAATTCGAAAACCGCCGGACGCATCATTGCTGAGGGTGGAAAATACGACCGGGTTGGTATTCATAGCCTCTGCCTTCACCCAGAATTCAATTGTAAACGGCTGGGAAAAATCGAAGTGAGATACCTGATCTCCGGGAATAATAGCGCCACGGGGCGTACTGCCGCTCAGGATGGATAGAGAACGGTATGCTTCAGGGCCTTCATCCAGGCCGAGGGTTGCGGTATAGGATGCATTGCTGAACTGCAGACCGTCACCAACTTCAAAATCAAAACTGTCAAATAGTGGACCGAAGGCACCCGCATTAGTTGGCTGATACTGAAGACTGCTGAAGTCGGAAGCCGTTATTTCAGCAGGTACGGATAAAATATCCGATCCCGCTGCTGAAAGCGTGCCGTTTTCAGGTAAGCTTGTGAGGCGAATAATTTCCAGCTGCAAGGCGTCAGGAGAGAAAAAGACCTCCGAAATGGGAGAAGCAAGCTGTACCGGAGCTGTATTTTTTATGGTAAGATCAGAGGCCGATGGAGGATCACCGACGGTGGTTTCAAAAGCTCCCATCGTAATTTGTCCGTCCTTCACGCGCGCTGCTCCGGCAAGATCAACAGGGGTATCATTTTCGTCCGTTGGGAAAACGGAGAGGTCGGTATTCGGATCTCCCGCATTCCGGGCCGGACTGCTGTTGCGGATCTGGTAGATATCATTATCCGGATTTACAAAAAGCGGATTTTGATTTGCCAGATTGCCACCGCCGGACGAAACGTTTAAAAGAGA
>PXDL01000075.1 GCA_003566395.1 Balneolia bacterium
CACGACTGGCTAACTTTCCGTGCTGGTATCCGTGCTAAACAGGCTAGTGGCAAACCACTGATCCTGCATGTTCATTCGGTCGAACGTGACCGCGCCGGAGGCAATAGTGGCAACCCGGTTGTTCGAGAAATAGAGCAGCTATCGATGCTGATGGCTGACAAAGTCGTTGCTGTCAGTAACCACACCAAAAATGCAATTGTCAGCGACTACAATATACCACCAGAAAAAATTGATGTCGTGCATAACAGCATGGACATAGGCAGCATGGAGCCACTCTGTAGCTCAACCGCTTATACTTATCTTGCAGAAATGAAGAAACATGGCTACCGAGTCGTAGTAAATATCGGCAGAATTACTGTTCAAAAAGGCCTAACCAACCTACTTTATGCTGCCAAGACTATTGTTGAGAAACAACCAAAAACCATCTTCCTCGTAGTTGGCAGTGGTGACCAGGAAAGAGAATTACTTGAGCTTGCGGCACAACTTGGTATTAGCAGAAATGTTATATTCACCGGATTTCAAAGAGGTAAAAATTGGCGAGACGCCTATGCTATCGGTGATTTATTTGTTATGCCGTCTGTTTCTGAACCGTTTGGCCTAACACCTCTTGAAGCTGCCGGGTATGGTACACCTTCACTAATCAGTAAGCAGTCGGGCGTATCAGAAGTCTTACAAAACTGCCTAAAGGTTGATTTCTGGGATGTCGATGAAATGGCTAATCAAATAACCGCAGTCATGAAAAACGACACCCTCCGTGATGAACTTCATAGAAATGTCTACCAAGAATATATGCGCTTGAGTTGGACTGATGCCGCAAAAAAACTCGTAAGTACTTATGCTCTGCATTCGGGACGGGCACCATTATGAGTAAATCAATAGTGTTATACCTGCACGTTCACCAACCATACCGCATTCGACATTACACTATTTTCGATGCTGGGTCCCAGCATAATTACTTTGATGCATCGTATGACGACCGTACGAGCAACGAGCGAATCGTCCACAAAGTTGCTGAAAAGTCATACATACCAACCAACCGAGTATTAAAACAGTTACTCGATGAGCACCCTGAATTTTGCCTGAGCCTCTCAATCACTGGCACACTACTAGAGCAACTAGAGCGATGGCATCCTGCGGCACTAAAATCATTTCAGGATCTAGTTGCAACAGGACGTGTGGAGATTGTTGGTGAAACATACCACCACAGCTTAGCGTTCTTTTACTCATTAGCTGAATTCGAAATGCAAGTTCAGATGCACCAAGACATCGTTCAGAGACTTTTTGGACAAACGCCAACCGTGTTTCGCAATACCGAACTTGCCTACAATAATGACCTTGCTTACTGGGCGGACAAAGCTGGCTACAAAGCAATTTTAGCGGAAGGCTGGGATCCTGTACTAGGCTGGCGCAGCCCTAATTATGTCTACCGCCCTACTTATACCGACAACATTCGGCTACTGATGAAAAACTACAAACTGAGTGATGACATAGCTTTCCGGTTCAGTAATCAAGACTGGACAGAATGGCCGCTTACTGCCGATAAATTTACACACTGGTTGAATAAATCAGGCGATGCGACTAACTTTAATCTATTTATGGATTACGAAACATTTGGTGAGCACCAATGGGGTGAAACTGGTATTTTTGATTTCTTACGCCATCTTCCTGGCCAATGGCTAAATGGAAGCTCTAACACCTTTATGACAGTTTCTGAAGCTGCTGAAACACATGACCCAGTAGATAAAGTAGACGTACCACAAACGACAACCTGGGCTGATACCGAACGTGATCTATCAGCATGGCTTGGCAATCCAATGCAACACCAAGCAATAACAGCTCTATACGACCTGCAGAAAATTATTGTTTCTTCAGGAGACCTCGAACTAATCGAAGATTGGCGTAAGCTTCAGACGTCTGATCATTTTTATTATATGTGTACTAAATGGTTTAACGATGGTGATATTCATGCTTACTTTAGTCCGTATGCATCGCCTTATGAAGCCTTCATGAATTTCATGAATAGTTACCACGATCTCAAGTTTCGTATTGCTAAGAAAGGTTTACTGATCGAATGAGTCGAACAGTCATTTTAAGTAACGGGAGCCTGGCCGTAGGATTAAATGAAATTGGTCTTGTGCAAGACTTTTACTATCCGTATGTTGGACTCGATAATCTGACTAACGCACGACTAGGTAGTCATCGAATCGGTGTTTGGGTTGATGGTGACTTCTCTTGGATTGATGATTCCACCTGGGAGATTGAGGTGGATTTCGAGGTTGATGCACTGATAAGCAAAGTACGGCTTCACAGCCCTAAACTTGCGGTTACTCTTAATCTAAAAGATCTTGTCGATTACAAAGAAAACGTTTTTACCCGTCATATTACAATCACAAACGATGCAGATCACTCAAGAGAGATTAGGTTATTTATGCATCAAGTCTTCCAGATATCACGTAGTGGCCGAGGTGACACTGCACTATATGTTCCTGACGACCACTACATACTCGACTACAAAGGTCGATGTTCACTGCTCATAAGCGGTAAGCATGAAGGCAGCGATGCAAGTTTTGACCAATATGCAGTTGGTAATTATGGAATCGAAGGCAAAGAAGGTACGTTCAAGGATGCTGAAGATGGCGAATTATCAGGTAGCGCAGTCGAACATGG
>PXDL01000411.1 GCA_003566395.1 Balneolia bacterium
GTTAATCGCGGGCAGACCTGCTGCTCGTAGATTCTGTACTATCAAGAAGGAAACAACTAATCTTCCTCTAACTAATCGGAGATCGTCTTATGTTAAGATATAGTATCACATTTCTGATCATCGCCATTATCGCAGCAATCCTCGGATTCGGGGGCATCGCAGGAGCGGCGGCAGGAATTGCTCAAATCCTGTTCGTTTTGTTTTTGATCCTTTTCGTTGTCTCGCTGATTTTCGGACGACGAAGAGCGGTTTAACTGATTCAATCTAAACTTAACCTATCTGACTATGAAAAAAGCACTTGGAGCAGCCCTGTTAATCGGAGGTCTCATTCTGTTGTTTTTCGGATGGAATGAATACGACTCGTTTGCTTCGGATGTATCCGAAGCCTTTACCGGCTCGCCTACCGATAATGCCGTTTGGTACCTTACAGGCGGTGGTGTGGCTGCCGTTGCCGGACTTGTCTTACTGCTTTCAGGCAAAAAAAAATAAGATCCGGGTAGTCCATCCCTAAATACAAAAAGCCCTGAACCACAATAATGTCGTTCAGGGCTTTTTTAGTGTTTGGTGCGCCCGGAGGGAGTCGAACCCCCGGCCTTCAGAACCGGAATCTGACGCTCTATCCAGCTGAGCTACGGGCGCTTTTGGTACAGATTTAAAATATACGCAAAATTTAAATCCTTCGCCATAACCGGAGCGTATTTTCAGGGCTTGAAGCGGAGCGTTATATTCTACTAAAATGACCCGCAGAGAACCCGTTCACAAGGCTTTCATGAAGCGGGGTCCTCCCACGAGTTGCGATCAAAAGGCCGTTTCCTTATCCCGCCGTTTTCGCAATCTGATCCGGATCGTCCACATCATCTACCAGCAGGGTGAGACCGGCCGCAAGTATCCAGGTGGCCCCGCCGAGAATAAGCGCGAACACAGGCTGCCCTCCGAATATACTCCCTACCAGAAATCCGAGGATCGTGGCG
The DNA here is from genome assembly GCA_003566395.1 of Balneolia bacterium. Classification (GTDB taxonomy): domain Bacteria; phylum Bacteroidota; class Rhodothermia; order Balneolales; family Cyclonatronaceae; genus Cyclonatronum. Next base: position 972 of record PXDL01000411.1, read on the forward strand.
GCAAGTATCTGCGGCAATACAATGAAGAAATTGAAAATCCCCATATAGATACCCATTTTCTGAGCCGGCAGCGAGCCCGCAAGTATGGCATACGGCATCGATAGAATACTGGCCCAGGCGATACCCACCCCTACCATCGATACCAATATCATGACAGGGTTGGAGATAAAGTAGATGGATGCAAGACCGATAGCTCCGGCAACGAGCGCCAGTGCATGCGTGGTTTTGCGATTGGTCCATCGGGCTACGACCGGGAGCATAAAGGCCACCAGCGCGGCAAAACCGTTATAAATGGCGAAGGCCACGCCCACCCAGTCCGCACCGGTATTGTATTCACGCTCAACCCGTTGAAGGGTGGTACGCACGCCTTGGGTCAGCTCCACCCGTCCTTCTTCAAGAAAAAAGTTTACCACGCGCATGCTGGCCGTAACGTTAGACTGACCCGCATCAAGCTGCTCCTGAAAGGTCTGAAGATCGCGTTGTACTCTGGGAAGACGGCTGAACCATTCGGCATCGGTTTGCTGCTCAAGAAGCTCCATAGCCGTCTGCATTTCGGCCACTTCGGTCTGACCGATTTCCATATCATAGATATGACTTGTTACCGCGGAAGTGGTGTAAATCCACATGGCAAACAGGGCGAACCACGAGAAGAACTGAACCACGGCCAGCTGCTTCATGGTCTTTGGCATCAGGAAAAGATCATCAAAAATAACCACCATGCCGCCCCTGCTTCCGGCGCGCTGCATCAACCCTGAAATGATAAGAACCAGGCCTATAGCCGCAATCCCGAAACTAAGTATAAACAGCTCCTGCTCCACCGTAAACTGAAAAAAAGCGAACGACATCAGCAGGCCGATCACCATAAGTACCGGGCCCCAGAGCATTTTGGGTTTGGCCATTTCGTTGGGAGGCAGCTCAGGGCGCTCAACTTTTTCATCGATACCGTGCTTATGCTTCTCATACTCCTCAAAGGCTTTCAGATCCTCCGGACTGTACTCTTTCGTCCGGTAGATGGTCCACATCACGGCAAGGAAGAAAATTGCCCCGCCGATATAGAAGGAAAATTTCACCGAATCGGGTATCATTCCTTCGGGCGCGGTGTTGGCAATGCCGAACCAGTTGGTCATCATCCAGGGAAGGAACGATCCCACGAATGCGGCCACCCCGATAAAAAAGGACTGCATCGCAAAACCTTTGGTGCGTTGCTCACTCGGGAGCATATCCCCCACAAACGCGCGGAAAGGCTCCATCGTAATGTTGATGGATGCATCGAGTACCCAAAGCATACCGGCGGCAATCCACAGATAGGGAGAGTTGGGCATGATGAACAGGGCCGCCGAAGCCAGTATAGCGCCGATCAGGAAAAACGGGCGTCTTCGTCCGAAACGGTTCCAGGTATTGTCGCTCAGATACCCGACGATAGGCTGCACAATCAGTCCGGTTACCGGAGCGGCGATCCACAGAATAGGAATTTGTGATACGTCGGCGCCGAGTGTTTCAAAAATGCGGCTGACGTTAGCGTTCTGAAGGGCAAAGCCGAATTGAATTCCCAGAAATCCGAAACTCATATTCCAGATGGCCCAGAAATTCAGCTTGGGTTTTTGTTTCATACTGTTCATTGAAGGATTTTATGTGATAGCTGCCCGGACTCCCCCGGCAAGGCATTCGCAAGCACGATGTAACCGCTTACA
>PXDL01000161.1 GCA_003566395.1 Balneolia bacterium
GTGACAGGTGTGGGTATTTTTACACAGATGGAAGGCCAGGATGAGCCTGAGAAGGTCAACGATCTTGATCGGAAAAGAATTATCGTCCGTACGGACGATGACCATGCGGCACTTGAGGCGCCGGACGGAAGGTTTATCAAGGTCGATCTCAGCAGTGGCAGTTTGATGGTAGTGGATAACGGCAAGGGCATGTCCGCCTTAGAGATCTCCGGCATGTTCGTGCCCCGTGAAATGACCACCAAGGCGGAGCGGACAGGCTCCCTCGGGGTCGGGGAGACAGAGGGCGTCGGGGTGGCATCTGCCGCAGTGATATATGATCCGGGTCTGCAGCGCAGGGTTTCCTTTGCGCGTAACGGCAGAATAGCGGCAGCCCTGGATATTCCCGACGGGATATGTCGCGAAGCGGTGGTGACAGGGGGGCTTCTGGTCGAGCTTGGGGACTTCATTGATGTCATGGAATCATGGGAAGACCTTCAGATATCGTTAAGCTTAAAGGCGGGCGAGCGGAGCGGTCTTCAAAAAGGTACTGAATACATAGTCAAGCGGATACTGGAGCACCCGGATATGTTGGACGTTGAAAAACTGAGATTCGTGAACACGATCGCCGTCGGGCTGGACGGCCTGGCTCACGGAAACGCAAGTTTCGAACATGCGATAAAGCTTATCCACGGGGATATACGAGCAGCCTTGAGACCTTTCGTGGCAAGGCTCCGGGAACAGGGAGTGCTTTTCTTTCCGCACGAGGAACAGTTCGGTAAACTTTCTGTCCCGGAAGGGAAAAAGTCGGTTTTTCTGCATGAAAGACTTTTTGACTGGGAAGGGCTACCCACGTTGAGGGCTCTGGGCGGACGGGTGGTCCCTGGTTTGACCTTTAAGGGGGAAGCCCGGTTGCCTTTGATAGTGGCACCGTTTACTTATGATTCCACGAAATGGATCCGGCGTTTTATCAACAAATGGCATTTTCTCAGGAAGAACGAACGTCTGCCCATAATACGAACCGACGGTTTTATGGTGATACCCGAAGAAATGGGACGGAGAGCGGCGGAGCTTGTGCAGAAAAAAAGGGAAGAGGGCCTTTCACCCCGTGAAGAGAAAAAATTACTTTCGCTCCTTGAACGGATAAATATCGCTACAGGGGAGACTGTCGTAACGAGCTATGAGACCTCTGATATGCCGACGAACATGCACTGGGCCCCCTTGCCGGATCATTTGGAAGCAGACAGTGTGGATGCTCTTGCGATACGGGATTTTCTGGTCCGCCCGCCGTTCGTCACGGGACCGCACCGGGAGGTGATAGCCCCCGGGGGCCTGGAGCTCGCTCGGAACGCTGCTTACGAATGTGTGGATCTGCATAACCGAGTACGTGCGCTTACTGCTGTTGCCGTTGCGTATTTCAGTTCTGGAGAAGCGATCGCAGCGTATGCACTGATGGACGAAGCGGCCGATATCGCGCACCAGTCATCTCGCAGGGGTCCTGCATTGGCCGTTGCCGAAGCAGAGATGGAATTGGGGAGGCACGATCGGGCACGTGAATTTTTTGAATCCGCCAAAGAGCGTGTTCGTTCGCCCCGCGGTTTTACTAATTTCGCAGCTAATGTGTTCGACCTGTGCGAGATCGCCGTGGCGCAACATGAAGCGGGGTTGGAAGAAGGATGCTGGCGTGGAACGTTGAATGAGGCCTTGTCCATAATGGATGAGCACTCTGCCGGGCCTCCGGGCTCTGGCATGGGATACGAGCACGTGATGCAGGCGATGGCCAAAATGGGACTTTATGAGGAAGCATACAGCTTGGCAGCGGGGAGATCCGAAGCGGCGTCAAGGGCGAACATGTTCGCCGAGATCGCGAAAACACAAGCCCAAAGAGGCGGTGAAAGGGTGCATGGAAGCAAAAATCTCATTTCTCGAGCGCAAAAAGAACTGGCAGACCATCCCGTTCCGCGTGCGGACATAGTCTACGCACTTTTGCCGCTTGCCCAGGCTCAGTTGATGGCGGGTGCGATATCCGATGCCAGGATAACGTTGAAAGAAATCGTTACAATACTGGAAGAGTCGTTTCCCGATGATTTTCCTGACCCTTATTTTTTCTTGTTGTTCGCGAATGCATGGGGCAGAGTAGCTGACGGGGACGAAACGGGAATGGGATATTTTCGAGAATATTTGGAAAGAGGGTTCAGGAGACTTCATGAGGAAAAGGCTTTCATGGACAGTGAACGTATCGGCGGGATCATCGCAGAGGCGCTGAGCATCAGTGAAGTCATACTTACCCCGTATCTGTCCGAGGGTTCTATTTTTGAGGGCAAACATTCTCCGGCCATCATGTCCGAAATTTACAGCTGTGTCGCCATGGATCTGGCGAAAGCGGGTGAGGTCACTAAGGCGTTATATTTTTTGCAAAAGGCGAATATGGCTTTGGAGCTGTCACAGTCCCGGGTTGACGGGGACTCGGCATTTCCCATGGCCAAAGCCATTGTCTTGGCAAAAGCGGCTCAGGCGCAGACCGGGCAGTCGCTGACGGATGGGCATGCTTTAGGCCTGGAAGATTTCAAGCGGCGCGTAGAGAGCCTGGAGGAACCTGTGCAACGTTGCCACGGCCTGGTGGACCTGGCGTTTGCATGTATTGAGTCCGGGCATAGCGAGAAAGTCGGGGATCTTATCCA
>PXDL01000012.1 GCA_003566395.1 Balneolia bacterium
AAGGAAAAAAGAAGCTTATTTCGACATCGGAGCTACATGATTACATCCAACCAATGAGGTTGACTCAGATTTACTCAAAAAAGCCGCACAATAATTCTATCATCCGCTTTCTGATGACTTCACCGGAATCATCCAGACTCTTCACTGATTCAAAGTGAGTCTGCTCCGTTTTTTTCAATAAATCATACTTTTCAGAGGAGAATCAAACTCATTTCTTAATTCGCTGCTATTTCTGATCCGGGGCTTTAAATCTGTTAACACCCGACGGGCGCAATTTCCGGTGTTTGGTTGTCCGTCCGCTGACCCGCTTGCGCCAGAGTTTGTAGCCGGACGACTTCAGCTCGGAGCGCATCAGCTCCTTAACTTCCTGTTCGCCAAGGCCGAACTGAAATTCGATTGCTTCGAAGGGAGTACGATCCTCCCACGCCATCTCTATAATGCGGGAAATGTCTGGTTCTGACAGTTGAGGCATAGTGTTGTTATTTTTTGAATTAACGAGGCTATAACTTCATTGGGACCGGTATCGTTCCAACGGATTTGAGGAACAATTACCGCCGGGTTTCTGTTGAGGGCTGCATCAATCCACAATCTCAAAACAGAACCTTTATGAAAGATCAAGTAGTATTAATTGCCGGAGGATCCGGAGGTGTCGGCACGGCTACCGCCAAGCTGATGTCGAAGGCTGGAGCTAAAATCGTACTTGCGGCAAGGAACCGGGAAAAAGCCGAAAAGACGGCTAAAGAAATTAACGGCAAAGGAGGAGAGGCCTACGTAATCGACCTTGACGTTACAGACGCTGCGTCGGTTGAAAAAATGACCGCTGACGTGATTAGCGAACTGGGCAGAATTGATATACTCGTAAATGCTTTTGGAATCGGTATCATCAAACCTATGCCGGATATAGCTGCTGAAAAAGCCAAAGAGCTTTTTGATGTAAATGTTTACGGCACTTTTCTGGTAACGCAATCGGTTTTTCAGCACATGGCTGAAGCCAAAAGCGGCAAAGTCGTCATGTTTCCGGGGATACTCGGTAAATCGGTGATGCGCGGCTCTTCGGTCTATTCAGCCAGCAAGTATGCGGTAACGGGCTTCACCAAGGCGCTTGTGGAAGAGCAAAAACGTGCGGGCGTTAAATTCAGCCTGCTGTATCTGGGAGGCGTGGATACCGGTTTCTGGGATAGCGACGAAATCGAGATGCGGGTGCAGCGCGATAAAATGCTTACGCCCGATGAAGTGGCCAAAGCCGTCTATTATGCGGTCACGCAGCCGGGAAGCTCAGTGATGAACGAGATTGTTATTCAGCCTGAAAGCCATCAAATGGTTTAAAAAAAACGGGAGTCATCTTTTTGGTGATGACTCCCGTTTCCAATCAAAACCTTTCGGCCTGTGGCTGTCAGGAATGACCGTTAGGACTTCCTGCTGCTCTGGATTTTACCACAGGGCACCTGGAGGCCGAAGATTTATAGGCCTTTTCTATTATTTCCATGCCTTCATCAATGTGCTCCCGGCCTACGGTTAAAGGTGGACGAAAGCGTATGGAATGGGTACCACATTTGAGAATTAACAATCCGTTGTTAGAGCATTCTTTGGCAAAGGCAGAACGGGAATGATCATCCGGAAAATCGAAGGCGCACATAAGTCCTTTGCCCCGCGCATTGGAAACATACTCGTAACGCGAGGTGAAGTCCTGAAGACGCTCAAGCAGGTAACCGCCCACTTCAGCTGCATTCTCTACCAGCGATTCAGCTTCAATAATTTCCAGATAGCGCTGAAAACGGACCATATCAACAAGATTTCCGCCCCAGGTTGAATTAATGCGCGATGATACGTGAAACACGTTGTTCTCAACTTCATCGATACGCTTGCCGGCAAGAATTCCACACACCTGGGCCTTTTTTCCGAAAGCCAGAATATCGGGCTTTACATAATGCTCGTGGCACCAGAATTTTCCGGTCAGCCCGACGCCCGTCTGGACTTCATCATAAATAAGCAGGGCTTCATGCCGGTCGGCTAAATCCCGAAGAGCCTGATGAAATTCAGGGCGGAAATGATTGTCGCCCCCTTCACCCTGTATGGGCTCAATTATGATGGCGGCAATATCATCTTTATGAAGTTCAAAATAACGCTCGGCCTGTGCGATAGCTTTCTGCTCGGTTTCAGCAGTTTTGGCCGTGTTTTCTTTCGATTCAGGAAAGAACATTTTGGGGTTGGTAACCCGCGGCCAGTTGAATTTAGGGAAAAGGGCAACCTTGCCGGGTTCGGTATTGGTCAGCGACATGGTATAACCTGTGCGGCCGTGGAAAGCCTGGTCGAAATGGAGAACTTTATGTCCTTTTTCTGCCCGGTATCCTTTGGCAAAATTCTTTTGAACTTTCCAGTCGAAAGCTACTTTCAGTGCATTTTCAACAGCAAGTGCTCCGCCCGCAACAAAAAATGTATGCGGAAGATAATCCGGAATACCGACCCTGTCGAAGGTATCCACGAACTCGGCCAGTTCCCTGGTATAAATATCGGAGTTTGATGGATTATTGACGGCGACTCTGGAAATTTTTTCTACAAAATCGGAATCACCCATCATCGGATGATTCATACCGAGGGGGTTTGATGCGAAAAAGGTGAAAAAATCGAGATATCTCTTGTTGTGTTTGGAATCGTACAGATAAGGGCCGCTGCTTATTTCTAAATCAAGTACCATGTCGAAGCCGTCTGCAAGGATGCGGCGTCCCAGAATATCATGTACCTGACTTGCGTCGATAGATTGCTTAACAGTCATTCAATGTGTTGTTAAATGGTTGATGTTGATGCACCGAAAGATGTCATAAATATGGCTTAATATACCCAAAATGGGCACTTCTGAACAAACATTGCAAATATGGTTTAAACACTCTAAACCTTGATTCCCACAAATGAAACCGGGTACGAGCCTGTGTATGAAGGCTCATTGGTAACGCGGGAATGGTATTTTTGATACTTACACGCTTTACAGTCCTAAAGGGAAGCCAGATAGGTTTGCAGAATCTCGGTGAGTTTACGGTTGGCCCGGGGAAACGGATAGTCCTGAAGTTCATCCGGCCGTATCCAGCGAAGCTCCCGGCTGGCTTTTGCTTTCGGCTCACCCTTCGTGATTGAGCTTAAGTAGGCATGAAGGGTGATTTTGAAATGGGAATACGCGTGCTTGATCTCCGTAAGTTTGGCGCCGGTTACGGTTTCCACGCCCAGCTCTTCCTTAAGTTCGCGCTCCAGAGCTTGCTTGTGCTGCTCACCCGGCTCTACTTTTCCTCCCGGAAATTCCCAAAGACCACCCAGCATCTTGTCTTCGGGGCGAAGTGCGATTAGCAGCCGGCCGGACTCATTTCTGCAAATACCGACTACAATCTGGTGATGCGGCACTTTCTTTTTCGGTGCTTTATAAGGAATTGACTCGGTTTGAGCCGTGTTGAAAGCAGTGCAGTGAAGCGATACCGGGCATTCCAAACAGTCAGGATTTGAGGGGGTGCAAACGGTTGCTCCCAGCTCCATTACCGCCTGGTTGTAATCACCGGGACGCCCGGAATCAATGAGTTCGTCGGCCAGCTCCTGGATTTCCTTTTTCACCCTTGTGGTCGAAACGTCTTCACCAATTCCGAAAAGCCGTGAGATAACCCGAATGACGTTCCCGTCCACAACGGCGGCTGGATGTCCGAAGGCGATGCTTGCTATGGCGGCCGAAGTGTAGGGACCAATCCCTTTCAGGGCGCGAATATTCTCAGGGGTGTCTGGAAAGCGGCCGTTAAGGTTGTTCACGACCGAACGCGCCGCATCCTGCATATTGCGGGCGCGGGAGTAGTAGCCAAGCCCCTCCCAGGCTTTAAGCACGTCCTGACGCTCAGCCTGTGCCAACGACTGAACATCGGGAAACTGTTCGGTAAACCGGTGGAAATAGGGAATGGCCTGATCAACCCTGGTTTGCTGGAGCATAATTTCAGAGATCCAGATGAGATATGGATCGTCGGTGCGCCGCCAGGGTAAATCCCGTTTATTTTCGTCGTACCAGAAAAGCAGGGAAGACCTGAACTCGTGCTTGCTGAAGTCGCTGCCTGAACTGATAATCAGTCTCCGCGGGATAAGGTCAGTACATTCACTGTAACCGAAAGGGAGGAAGCCGCCCCGTATTGGTCGGTGGCGATAACCTGAAACTGATGCTCGCCCTGTTGTCGCCTGCTGGGTGTCCAGGTGATTAATCCTGTTCGCTCGTTGATACGGGCTCCATCGGGCAGATCAACGCCCAGATAGCGGATCAGGTCTGAATCCGGGGTATCGGCAGCTGTGGCCCGAACCGGTAACGTAAATTCTTCACCCACCGGAATAGAAAGCGGCCTGACCGGATTGAACCGGGGAGGCGCATTAAACGCACGTACTTCCACATTAAATGAAGTGCTGTCGGTCCGGCCGTCGGCGGTGGAGGCGATAATAGTAAATCGTCTGGAGCCGATATCACGGGAGCCGGGCTGCCAGTAAAAGCCTTTGTTTCTTACCAAAGCCGTGGAACCGGAAGGCCGAATCTGAAATTGAACCTGAGAAGCGGGCACAGGATTTTCAAATTCAATGGGGATAATCACCGGACGAGGATAGGGCACACGCTGATCCGGAACGGGTGAAAGCCTGAGTCTGCCGTTTGTGCCGTTATCGTTGCCTGTGGTGGCGGTGGTTTCGGGAGCGCGAAGCGTCATAGTTGTAAGCTGATCGTATTCACTCATCCAGAGCCGGCCTTTGGTTCGGGCGATGTGGTTCCCCGCGCTTGAATCTCGACGGAGAAGGTTGGCATTTCCACCGTTTTCGGGAGCCGTCCATATTTCACCGCTTCGGGTGCGAACCACAAACATACCGTTCCACGAAATCAGCTGATCAACAGCGCCGTTTACCTGAAAAAGGCTTCTGAGTTCTCCGTCAGACGAAATTTCATAAACGGTTCCTTCCGAACCGGTTACAATCGGCTGTCCGTCTGTTACAAAAAGATTGCTTACGGCAGGACCGAAGGAAAAACTTCTCTCATGCTCTGTATTTCCATCTTCCACCCGGAACTGATGGAGGCTGTTGTTAGAGCTGAGAACCATTAGAGTGTTCCCGAACGAGCGTATCGCGTAAACCCGGTTACGCCCGATCACGCCGATTTCAATCTCTTCCGGGGCAGTGTCGAAGGCTTCGGGGGAGTGAAGCGGCAACCGGTACAAACCGGTTGCATCCATGCCTACGAAAAGATGATCACCGTTCCGGGCCATCGTTACAGGCCGTGAGGGCAGGTTGGTGGCGGAATAAACACCCAGCACCGAAGTAGGCTCAACAATGGTGAGGCGGTTTCCGGACCCCGTAAGGTAAGCGAAGCGCACATCGGCTTTCATCGCATTACCCCGCCGCTGCATACCCTGCGAGCTGTATAACCACTGGAGAGAATCGGCGTGCGACCGGAAAACTACGAGCCCGTCTTCACTGGAAAGCGCATAAAGGTGCGTTTCGGAAGCCGCGACAGACTGAAGCCCGGGGATATCCATCAGCCGCGAAAGATCCTTCACAACATTAGGGCCGTCTTCGGCTGCGGCATTTAAAGGGGCATAAACAAAAATAAAGGTAACAAATAGCGGAAAAACGGTTTTAAAAATATGATGCATATTTAAATAGAGTTCAGGTGTGTGTCAGAGCCAGTTGTGTTTTTTGTACCATTGAACCGTATCGGCGATACCGTCATCAAGGGTGAAAAGCTGTTTGTAACCGAGTTCCTGCTTGATTTTATCCACCGAGCAGGTCCATTCGAGCGTCATTTCCCGGGCTTTATCTTTGTTCATTACCGGATATTGACCGATAAACGAGCCGACCGTTTCCAGCATTGTGCCGGCTGCGTGTACAATTGAAGGCGGAACAGGAAGGGTGATGAGTTTTTTTCCGAAAGCCAGAGAAGTTGCATCCTTGATCTCCTTCCAGGTGTACACTCGTTCACTTGATACGAAGTAGGAGCGAAGCCCGGGGGTGGTGTCTTTAGCGGCGAGCAACAACCCCTGAACCACATCCTGCACGTGAACCATCGAGATGCGCGTCTGCCCGTCTCCGCCCACAATCGGGCAAAAACCTCTGGATGCCATCTTGAAAAAAGAATAAATTTGCTCCTCACGAGGACCAAACACGGCAGGGGGACGTAAAATGGTAATCGAATCCTCAGGCCGCGCAATACGGGCGATCATCTCTTCCATCTCTTTTTTAGACTCACCGTACATACTTACCGGCATCATCGGGTCCGATTCGGTAAGCGGGCGGGAGAAACTGGGTCCGGCGGCGGCAAGTGAGGAGAGGACGATAATTTTCTTTACGCCCGCTTTTTGGGCGCAGCGGATGATATTTTCGGTGGCTTCAACATTCACCCTTCTGAAGATATCCGGTTTGGGCGCTTTTACCAGGGCGGCCAGGTGAAAAAGCACATCGCTGCCTTCAAGTCCTTTGCGTAAAGAGGGCAGGTCGTGCAGGTCTCCCCTAACAGCGGAGACCTTTTTGTTCTTCAGCCATTTGAGGTCGCTTCTGACCAGGCACCTAACCTCATTATCAGGTTCCCGGAGCAGTGCATCGGCAAGGTGACTCCCGATAAAACCGGTACCACCCGTCACGAATACTTTCATAAAAAAATGAAATGTACTTATATTTGAAAATTTGACTAAAATACAAAGAATGTGCCTTAAGCGCTTAATCGATTCAACGTCTTCTCAAAGGCCTTCTCATAAAATTTTGTCCGCAGACAGACTGAATTAAACCGGGGGAGGTGGCACGCTCATGTTTTATATGCTTACTCAAAACTAATGAATAAACCCAGGGTAGTCCTTTTTACGGGGAATTATGTACATATTAAGGACGGCGTTTCGCTAACTCTGAACCGGCTTGTTCATCATCTTGAGCGCAGAGGGATTGAATCTATTGTGTTCGGGCCGGATACCGATTCGTATGCTCTTGAGCCCGCAGGCAGGTTTTTCGGAGTGCCTTCGGTTCCTTCACCCGGTCGTCCCGAATACCGCATCTCGCTTTTTCTGCCTGAAGTACTGCGGCATGAAATTGAACTCTTTAAGCCCAATATTTTTCATATTGCTACTCCGGATATTCTGGGGTTCAGGGCGCTGAGGCTTTCAGAGAAAATGGGAATCCCCGTGTTGTCGTCTTATCACACGCATTTTCCTTCCTATCTGAAATATTATAATCTGGAATTTCTTGAACCCTCACTCTGGAAGTATCTGCATTGGTTTTATGGAAAATGTGAAAAAGTGGTATCTCCATCGTCTTCTATGAATGAATTTCTTATTCGCAAAGGTATGGACCAGAGTCGGATGGGGCTGTGGAGCCGGGGCATAGATACCGAACTCTTCACACCGGAAAAGAGAAGTCCGGAATACCGCCGGGAACTCGGTTTCAAGGACGATGAGATCGTTGTCGCTTTTGTTTCCCGTCTTGTGTGGGAAAAAAACCTCGAAACGTTTATTCAGGCCACCGACATCGCCCGGGAAAAAAATAAGAAGCTTCGCGTGCTTGTGGGAGGCGACGGCCCGGTACTGGAAGAGCTACAAAGCAGAATGCCGCACGCAGTATGTACGGGTTATAAAAACCCGCCCGAGCTGGCCAAAGTGTATGCGGCCGCAGATATTTTCTTTTTTCCTTCTGAAACCGAGACTTTCGGGAATGTAACGCTTGAAGCGATGGCGTCCGGTTTACCGGCTTTGGTTGCGGATGCGGCAGGCAGTAATTCGTTGGTTATTGACGGCCAAACAGGCTATATTTTGCCACCTTATGACGCCCAGGGGTTCGCCGATTGTATTCTGAAGCTTTCTCAGGATTATGGATTGCGCAAAAAGTTGTCGGGCCAGGCCCGGGAGCGTGCCCTCACATTCGACTGGGATTCCATAATGGACGGACTTATTGATGATTACAGCGATATTATAAAGAACTCCAGATTCATATAGTATCCTGAGCTAATCATAAGTTTTTCTTAAGCTTATACAATTGATCCACATTTTTTTCTGAAGCAATTTTTGTGTTACCGATAGTTAAACATCCCGCTAAAGCTTGAAAATATTATACATATCACATCTGCATCCGCCCAAAGAGGCTGCACTTAAGAATATGGGCGGGATGCAGCGGGTCAGTATGCAGCTGACGGGTCAGCTTGCGGCTAACCAGGGGGTGGAACTTTTGGAATTCACCAAAGAAACCCGGTGGAAGTTCATCATTCTGAAAACCACGGTATTTCTGGCCCGGCTGGTTCTTTTTCTGCCTTCGGTAGTGCGCAGGGAAAAACCGGATGTGATCCTTTTTTCGTCTATGGTAACCGGCTCACTCGCATGGTTTGTGCGAAAAAGAGTGAAAGTTCCAATGGTGAGTATAAGTCACGGACATGACGTAACGCTCAAAGTGGGAATTTATCAATGGTTGATAAAGCGTGTTTTCCAGAGTCTGGACGGTGTGATTTCTGTCAGTTCTGCAACACGTCAGGAGTGCATCGGCCGCGGGTTGGACCCGGCGCGTTCTAAAGTGCTGCCCAACGGTTTTGATGTGAGTGCGTTAAAAGACACGTTCAATAAGTCGGATGCGCTCAAAGAAATCGAAGCCCGCTTTAATTTCCGCCTTGGAAACCGGAAGCTGCTGCTTACGGTAGGGCGGCTTATAAAACGCAAAGGGCATGAGTGGTTTATCCGGGAAGTGTACCCCCGTTTGAAATCCGATACCGTGTATTTGATCATAGGAGACGGTAGCGAGAAGCTGAACATAAGCACTGCAATCCGCGAGACAGGTTCTGAAGACCGTATCATGCATGTCGGCCGTCAGCCAGATGAGATTCTGGAAATGGCTTATGCGGCCGCCGATCTTTTTATAATGCCCAACATAAAGGTTGAAGGCGATATGGAAGGGTTCGGGGTGGTACTGCTTGAAGCCAATATCCGCAACACCCCAGCCATAGCCACCGATATTGAAGGTATCCGTGATGTAATCAGTCAGGGTAAAAACGGATATCGGATTCCTGAAGGAGATGCCGCCGGGTATGCCGGAAAAATTGACGATGTATTGCAAAATGAACTTGAAACACTTTCGTTGACAAGTCGTTCTTATGTAGAACATCAGTTCAGTTGGGAAAAAGTCTCTAAAGATTACATCAAACATCTCGCTTCAGTGATAGCCTGAGCGGGTTGCGTTTTCAGGTTTTGAAGCAATTTAGCCCTCCTCCGGGAATAGATAAGCCAGGGACATGTAATCTACTTATATCAAGCTGTCTCATTCTTTATATGTGATGAAAAGAAGCTTAATTTTTTGAATGCACTTATTTGCTCTTGTATCAAATACTTTCATCATAAAATTAACACACAGTTTGAAATCGCCCATACGATTGATTTTAAGACTTCGCGAAGTCTGTATAAGCATAGATGTATTGGAATTACCTGGTCCGGCGCCTCGTCATAAAAAGGTGAGGTCCGGCAAACGATGCGGCCTCAGGGTTGGTTTGAACAATGGGCGGAAGTGCCTATATTACAAGTTGATTTTATATTAGATTTTTTAAACAGTTAGGTATGAGTGATATCCACACGGATAAGCAAAAGGTTGACATATTTTCCAAGGCTTATAATTTTACCAAAGCCGACGAAGTAAAGGCCCTTGGGCTTTATCCTTATTTTAAGCCGCTTACCGAAACCGACGGTACGGTTGTGGTGATTGAAGGCCGCAAAGTCATTATGGCCGGTTCTAATAATTATTTGGGCCTTACCAACGACGAGCGACTGATAGAAGCAGCACAGAATGCAATTACACGCTACGGTACCGGATGTACCGGCTCACGCTATCTCAACGGTACGCTGGATTTGCACCTTGAGCTTGAAGACAAGCTTGCCGCTTTCATGGAAAAAGAAGCCTGCGTACTGTTCAGTACGGGCTATCAAACCAATGAAGGGTCTATTCAGACCATTGCCGGGCGTAATGATGAAATTTACTCGGACAAAGAAAACCACGCTTGCATCGTTGTAGGTACCCTGTGTTCAAATGCCAAGACCATCAGGTACGGCCACAATGATATGACCCAGCTCAGGCGCCACCTTGAGCGGTCAAACCCCGATACCGGAAAAATTATTATCAGTGATGGTGTTTTTTCCATGTCCGGACAACTGGCCAATGTGCCCGAGCTTGTAAAGATTTCGAAAGAGTTCAACGCCCGTTTGTTTCTCGATGACGCTCACGCAATTGGTGTTATCGGTGAAGGCGGCCGTGGTTCTGCATCCGTATTCGGCCTGAATCAGGATGTGGATCTTATAAGCGGAACGTTTTCAAAATCTTTTGCCTCTCTCGGTGGATTTCTCGTAGGCGAGCGCGCGGTCATCGAATTTATTCGTCATAACTCTCCGGCCCATATATTTAGCGCATCAATGCCCCCGGCTAATGCGGCTACCGTACTGAAAGCCCTTGAGGTACTTAAAGAAGAAACCTGGCGCCTCGATCGTCTTGACTACATCTCAAATTACATGCGCAACGGCCTTAAAAATCTAGGCTTTAACGTATGGACCAGCAGTACGCCCATAATTCCGGTTGTAATCGGTGAAATGATGGACTGCTTCAGGTTCTGGAAAGATCTTTTCGAAGCCGGCGTGTACGCCAATGCCGTTGTGCCGCCCGCCGTACCGCGAGGACAATCGCTTATCCGTACCAGCTACAGCGCAACCCACACCGATGACCAGCTCGATGCCATACTCGAAGCTTTTTACAAGATCGGACTGAAACACGGCATTATCGACAAAAACGGCCACTCCATGATTGAAGTCGGATAACAGATCCGCTTAAAATGTATGGCTAAACCGCTTAACGGTATTAGAATTGTAGAGGAGCCTTCGGATATGAAGGCTTTTCTGTCATTTCCTTACGAGCATTACCGCAACGACAAAAACTGGATTCCACCGCTGTATATTCAGCAGCGTGATTTGCTCGATCCGGACAAAAACCCCTATTTCGATAATGTAGATCACGCTTTCTTTCTGGCCGAAAAAGACGGGGAACCGGCCGGCAGAATTGCGGTTTTCATCAATCACGACTGGAACGAATACCAAAAGCAGCAGACCGGTTTTTTTGGTTTTTTTGAATGTCGTGAAGACCCGTATCTGGCAAAACTCCTCTTCGATATCGTCCGGGACTGGCTCCGCGAGAGGGGAATGAACAAAATGCTGGGGCCGATTAATCCCGGGATGATGTATGAGTTGGGTGCCCTCGTTGAAGGCCATGATTCCAAACCGTACATCATGATGCCCTGGACAAAGCCCTACTACGACAGAATTATCAAACAGTCAGGCCTCGACAAGGAAATTGATCTGCTTGCCTACGTCGTAGATGAGAAACACGTGGCCCTTGACCGCATTCACAGAGCCGAACAAATTGTCCGCCGCCGTATGCCTGATTTGACCATCAGGCCTGTAAATCTGAAGAATTTTGAGCAGGAAGCCGAAACCATTCGTCAAATTTTCAACAGCGCCTGGGCTACAAACTGGGGCTTCAGCCCGGTGGGAAAGGCGGAGTTTAACCACATCGCCAAAGACCTGAAACTAATCCTTGATGTAGATCTGGCCCATATTGCTGAAATCAATGGCAAGCCGGTTGGCTTTTCGGTAGCGCTGCCCGACATGAATCAGGCCTTTCAACATGTTAAAGGGGGAAAACTACTCCCGTTCGGGATCGTGAAACTGCTGTGGTACAAGCGTAAAATTAACCGGATTCGTACAGCCCTGATGGGCGTAATTCCCGAATACCGCGGCAAGGGGATAGACGCGCTTCTGCACCGGGAGGCCATCGTAAAAGGACTCGCCAAAGGATATAACGCTTCCGAGCTGAGCTGGCTGCTCGAAACCAATACCGAAATGATACGCGTGGC
>PXDL01000545.1 GCA_003566395.1 Balneolia bacterium
CATGACTATGATACCCGCCGACAAAGACCAAAAAACCGTACTCGAATACAAAACCCTCCGCTTCGGCATAGACGAAAACGAAAACTTCTTCACCCAGCGAAATATGCAAAGAATCAGATGAGTGAAACATGTTACAGTGACAGGTTTCAGTATCAGATTGCTTGCTTTTTAATCAAGTTTCTCAATAAATGTTTTTTCACTCTTTTTTCTGTACCTCTTTATGATGGTATAAAGAATTCGGGACAACTCGTCTGCATCTTCATGTAAACGGTCACTAATGTGAGTTTCCATATAACCAGTGTCTTTTAAAAGCCTAAGCCAGAATTTGGTTTCGAGACTTTCTTTATAAGCAATAGCAAGTTTGGCTGTAAAGTCGGCATTGGAGGTTCCTCCATAAGCTTCTGCAACGTTGGCACCAATACTTGTACCTGACTTAAGGATTTGCTTAGATAACACATATTCATGTTTCTGATTACTTAAGGTTTGATAGGCTTTAACAATATTGACGGCAAAGGCATAAGACTTGTCATAAAGATTATTCATAGGATCTGATATTTAAATGTAGGTTTAGAACAATAAGTTATGAACACTGAAATCCTTACAGCCCGGTTGCACGTTTCTTCCCGGAGTGAAAATGAAATCTGAAAAATGAACCCTGAATCATGTATCTAAAGTTGTCTTGGCGAAATCTTTGGAGGAACCGGAAACGGACGCTGATTACCGTTTCGGCTATTGCGTTTGCGGTGTTGGCGGCGGTGTTCATGCAGTCCATCAACCGGGGATCGCATGAGATGATGATCGATAATATGGTGCGGTTTCATACCGGATATGTTCAGCTTCAGGACTACCGCTATGATGAGGAAGCATCCCTCGATAACGCCTTTCCGTACCTGCCCGAAACAGAAACACGTGCATTGCAGGCTCATGATCGCATTACCGGCGTTATACCCCGAATCGAAACCTTTATGCTGGCCGGGAACGACCATACCACGCGCGGAGCCTTCGTGCTGGGAATTGATCCGGAGCGGGAACATGATTTCAACGGGTTGCGTGACCACCTGAGCGGGGGACGATTTTTTGAGCCGGGTGAAGACAAAGCTGTTGTTACCGAAGGGCTGGCCCGGCGGCTCGAACTGGCCGCAGGCGATACTCTTCTTCTGATAGGTCAGGGCCGTTTCGGGATGTCGGCCAACGCTCTGTTTGAAATTTCCGGCATTATGCGGCATCCGCTGCACGAAATTAACGAGCAGACCGTCTATCTACCTCTTCATAGCATTCAATATCTGCTGTCGGCCGATGAGCACATCACCCATCTACTGATTGCCCTTGATCGGGAACGCGATACCCGTAACGTTCGGCAAGCCCTTCAGCAGGAGTTTCAGGATGATGAACTCATCGCCTATACATGGCCCGAAATGATGCCCGAGCTGTTGCAACTCCTGGAGTTCGATCTTGTGGGCGCCTATGTGATGGCAGGAGTTCTCTATATTGTAATCGGGTTCGGGTTTTTCGGGACCGTCCTCACCATGACCCTCGAACGGATGCGTGAATTCGGAGTACTGCTGTCGGTGGGCATGAAGCGAAGCCGGCTTGCCGGAGTATTGCTGATGGAAACGCTGTTTATAAGCTTCATTGGTGTACTGTCCGGTCTGGGACTCTCCTGGCTGGTGCTCTACTATTTTTATCTGAACCCTATAGAACTTACGGGGCAGACGGCCGAAACCATTATTGAAATGGGATGGGAGCCGATTTTGCCGGTTTCTTTTGCAGCCGACCAGTTCTACACTCAGGGTATCATTGTATTCTGTATCGCCGTGGTTGTGTTTCTGTTTCCGCTGCTTAAAGTGATGAACCTCAATATTCTGGAGGCCGCGAGGAAGTAATATGAATGTATTATTTACACTGGCATGGCGAAATATTTGGCGTAATCCCGGCCGCAGCTGAGTATTGCTGGCAGCCATCGCCATAGGGTTATGGGCGGGAGTAGTCACCGTAGGCACGATGAACGGCATGGTCGATCAACGGATGAATTATCTTATAGAAAACGAAATAACCCATCTGCAAATTCATCACCCTGAATACAGGACCGAGCGCCGACCCACCGACTACATCCCGAATCATCCCGACATCCTGAATTTTCTGTCTTCCGATGAAAGGGTGAAGGCATTTGCGCCCCGTACGCTTTCCGACGGCATGCTGCAAACACCGGTGAAAACTGCCGGAGTACAAATTCGGGGAGTGGATACCGAAACAGAACGAACGACCACCACTTTCCATGAAAATATGACCGAAGGAGACTGGCTGGACGCCGATATGCGAAATCCCGTGCTGCTGGGCGAAAACCTGGCACGGGACCACAACATGCGAATCGGAAACCGAATTGTACTCACATTTGAAGACACTTCAGGTGATCTTACTTCGGCTGCATTTAACGTTGCCGGGCTGTTTCGTTCGGCCTCCACGGACTACGATCAACGAACCGTTTTTGTGCGAAACAACGACCTGAACGATCTTCTGAGCGAAGAGCCGGTGTATCATGAAATTGCAGTAATGCTCCACGATATCGAAACCGCCGAGGCGGTTTCGGCTGAGCTAAATGAGCGCTTCGGAGATATTGAAGCCCTCACCTGGACTCAGATATCGCCCGAGCTGAGTACCATTGTGGAGTTGGGCGGAATCATGCTCTTTATTGTGACCGGAATCATCATGCTGGCCCTGGCCTTCGGTATCCTTAATACCATGCTTATGGCACTGTTCGAACGGATGAACGAAATTGCCATGCTCATTTCCATCGGGATGAGCCGGATACGCGTATTTATGATGATTGTGCTCGAATCGGTCATTCTAACCGTAACCGGTGCAGCCGGCGGATTGCTGCTCGCATGGCTGTCGATAGCGTCTCTTAGCGAGAGGGGCGTAAACTTTGAGATGTTTGCTGAGGGCATTGCCGAACTCGGATGGGATCATATTGTCTATCCCGTGCTCAGCCCCAACGAATATCTGGCGATTTTGACACTTGTAATTACCATAGCGCTGCTCTCTTCTGTCTGGCCTGCGATTAAAGCCACGCGCATCCGTACCAGTTAACAAATACACCGCGAACATAAGCGCATTCAGCGCTCAAGGAACTTTTGAATCATGGAAAATACCATCATACAAACCTTCGATCTCTGTAAGATATATAATCCTGATGCCGTGCCGGTGCACGCCCTGCGGGAGGTAAACATTTCAGTAGCTGAAGGGGAGTTTACTTCAATTGTGGGACCGTCAGGATCGGGAAAAACTACGTTGCTAAACATGATCGGCGGGCTTGATAAACCGACGTCCGGACGTGTGGCAATTGACGGAAAAAACATCACCGGAATGAAAGACAGCGAACTGATAGATTTCCGGCTGGAGCATATCGGTTTTGTGTTTCAGCACTACAATCTCATTCCGGTGTTTACGGCTCTGGAAAACGTGGCTTTCATCATGCTTCTTCAAAAGCGTACTAAAAAAGAGATGGATGAGCGGGCAAAATCCCTCCTTGAAGCCGTCGGGCTTGGGGAACGGATGGATGCGCGTCCGGCCAAACTTTCGGGAGGTCAGCAGCAGCGGGTGGCGGTGGCACGGGCGCTGGCTTCACAACCGCGATTTATTCTGGCCGATGAACCCACGGCCAACCTCGACGGGGACTCGGCCATGAATTTGCTCGACATCATGGAAAAAATGAACCGGGAACAGAATATAACCTTCATCTTCTCCACCCATGATCAGCGCGTTATCGACCGCGCAAGACGGGTGATTACGATGGTGGACGGAGGAATTTACAGTGATGAGTGATCAGGGGATCAGTTTGTCAGTGTCAACAGTATGTCAGTGTCAGCAGTGTGTCAGTTATATTGGGTAGATGAAGGGTTTGTATGATATGAAATGCATTAGAAATAAATTGAGAGTTATCCGATATAGTTCGTAGTTGGTGTTGCGAATATATTCGTTGTGATATTTGTCGTAGATTTTGCTGTTGTAGTTTTCGTAAATATGGGAGGAATACGGTTTAGGTATGAAATCGATCAAAACAGAAGATCCGTTTAGGGTTGAGACCGTCGTAGATGGGGATCATTTTATACAACGGATCGTAAAATACTCGTGGCTATGGCAGAAGGACTTGAGTCTCCGCATGGATCGGAATTTCTGATCAAAACCGGATTGCCTTCAGCAAGTACGGTAAATAGTTCGCTAAAAAGACTGGTCGTGTCGGGCTATATGATTCAGGAAAAAGGCAAATACCATATTGATGATCCGTTTTTTTCCCGTGGGATATATTGGAAAAGGAATAAGTGAAACCAGGCTTGGCATGAACTGATAATAAATGTCACAAAAAGTACATCATATTGCGATACTGACAGCCCTGTTGATACTCCTTGGCGGCAGCTCGTCAACTGCTCAGGATATCACCTTCGGCGGATATGTACAGGCAATGCCGCTGCGGATTTCGGCCGAGCTTCCCGAGCCGATCGGTGAACAGACATTTTGGGAGTATCGCTTGCAGAACCGGCTCGAAATGAGCTGGCGCCCTGTATCGATGCTGGATTTGGAAGTTGTGGGCCATACCCGCGTCCGCCTGTTCGCGGGTGATCTGGTGCGGGATATCCCCGGCTATGCAGATATAATAGACACCGACGACGGCTACGCCGATCTTTCCCGGATGGTGGTGGAAACCTCCGATGTGCTGGTTCACGTAATCCCCGACCGATTATATGCCGACTGGTCGGCCGGTGGCTGGAACCTGCGCGCGGGGCGGCAGCGGGTGAACTGGGGCATCAACACCATCACCAATCCCAATGATCTGTTTAATATTTACTCGGTCTATGAGTTCGACTATCCCGAGCGTCCGGGCAGTGATGCGGTGCGAATTCGCTACTTTCTGGACTGGGCGTCACGCATAGAAATAGCGGCCGCACCCTCCCGTCACGGACTGCGCGAAAGCGTGATCGCGGCACTTTACGGCTTCAACACCAGGGGGTATGATGTACAGCTGATTGCCGGTTATTACCGAAACCGGGCGGCGCTGGGCGGAGGCTGGGCCGGAAGCCTGGGCGAGACCGGATTCAAGGGCGAGGTGATGAGCTTTCTGGACGCGGAGAAGCCGTCCGGCCGCAATCGGGAGCTGAGTCTGGTAGCGGCCGTATCGGCAGATCACATGTTTGAGGGAGGT
Source organism: Balneolia bacterium (assembly GCA_003566395.1). Taxonomy (GTDB): domain Bacteria; phylum Bacteroidota; class Rhodothermia; order Balneolales; family Cyclonatronaceae; genus Cyclonatronum. Next base: position 5,198 of record PXDL01000545.1, read on the forward strand.
TTGTTTACCGTAGCCGAAATTCTCTACAACAGCCGCGGAGGCCTGGATAACTTCGGGCTGTTGGGAAGTCCGCTTTCAGCCGATAACCCCTCCGTTTCAACCTGGCAGCTGAGCGCGGTGCTTCAGTATGCTTTCAATCCTCTGCTCAACGGAAGCCTGTCGGTAATCGGCTACCCCGACGAAAGCGGACTATTTCTCTCCCCGTCGGTGGACTACAGCCTTTCACAAAACATCGACGCCCAGCTACTGGCCCAGTTCTTCCTGGGCGCCGAAGACTCACCTCTGGCTAATGCCGGAAATGTTATGATGCTTGGGGTGAAGTGGAATTTTTAGGGGTGGATTAGCAATGTGCTGTGGAGAGGGGCAGTACTTTTTGTTTCAGGCTTGCAAGTTTCATTTTGATTGTGCCGGTGCAACCTTTCTCGTCCCTTCATAAAATCTATAAACCTGAGTTCGATTCTAAATCAGCGCAAATAATCCTATGTGACAAGGCTTTTTTATGAACATGTGGACAAATGGCGCTAACCTTGGGTAGGATACAAATAAATGACTCAGATCTCGAAATAGACATCTCTTACCTTTTGTGCGGACAAAAGGTAACCGGTTACAGTTATTACAGAGAACAGTAACAGTGAACAGACTGAAGGAATAAACAATATATCCGAAGCTTGTTACTTCACTCATTTTTTATATGAATCATTCAAAATTCAAAACCCACCATTCAAAATTGGGAGCGGAGCGACCTGCGCCATTTTTTCACAAGGCCGGATTTATTGGTGCCATTTAAAACACTTTCTCCGGATAGTGTGATAAAAAATATCAAACAATACCTTTCGTACAACTTTAGGGCTTAGGGCGGCGTGCTCAATCTCTGATTTCATGTTTCAGTATCATTAGTCAGTTTCAGGTTCCGGGTAAAACCAACCTAAAAATCTGCGAAAATCAATGTAGAATGTGCTATTCGGCGTCCCCATTCTGAATTTCTGCATTCTGCATTCTGAATTACAAATACTTTACCCCGGTTGCTTTCTGATGCGATAATCAGTAAATAAAAAGCCAAATTAATTTCCGACACCATCCTCAAAACGCCCCCATCCATGAGCCGACAACTGATACGCTATTTTTTGCAGGGACTGCTGTATATCGCGCCTCTGGCCATTACGGCCTACATAATTATCATGCTCTTCTCATTTGTGGACTCGCTGTTGAGAAGCGCTCTTCAGTCGGTATTTGGTCCGGTAATTCCCGGACTCGGCATTCTCATCATGGTGCTGGTGCTAATTCTGCTTGGCTACGGTGGTCAAACCATTATCGGGCGGCCGTTGAGATCATGGATTGAGTCTATGCTGGCCAAAATTCCGGTGTTCAGCTTTATTTATTCCGCCTTTACCGATCTGTTTTCATCCCTGCTGGGCAAAGAGCGAAAATTTAACCGACCGGTAATGGTGAAGGTAAACCTGGTAAATAATTTGGAAAAAATGGGCTTCCTGACCGAAGAAAACCTTTCGGTAATGGGGGAACCTGATAAAGTAGCCGTCTATTTTCCGCACTCTTACAACTTTTCCGGGGAGATGTTTGTGGTACCGAAAGAACAGATACGGGAGATCGAACTTCATCCCGGAGACGTAATGAAATTCATTGTTTCGGGCGGTGTGGCGGGCATCCCTGCAAGCCCCCGGGAACCGGAACAAAAGCCGGCATGAGTGCCCCTGAAAACCGGCCGGCTCAGGGATATTTTACAAGACGCTTGTAAAAGGGCGTTCACCCTCGTTGTTTTTTCGTGATTTCGGCCGTGCTGCGTTTGGTCTAATCACTTATCGCGGGAGTACCCGGTACCCGTACCGTCTTGTTTTGATTTTGTCTGTTATAAGGCTATTTTAGGCCATCTTTTGAACCTTCCATTTTTACACGAAAAAATACTGCATGTCTAAAACCAATCCGTCTGAATACAAAGCGTCAAATATTCAGGTTCTGGAGGGGCTCGAGGCCGTACGCAAGCGTCCTTCGATGTATATCGGAGACACCGGCGTCCGCGGTCTCCATCATCTCATCAACGAAGTGGTGGATAATTCCATCGATGAAGCTCTTGCCGGGTACTGCGACTACATCAAACTTGACATCAACCCCGACGGCTCCATAACAATACAGGATAACGGGCGCGGCATTCCTATCGACATTCACGAGAAAATGGGCATTCCCGCTGTGGAACTCGTTCTTACCAAACTGCACGCCGGAGGTAAATTCGATAAAGACAGCTACAAAGTGTCCGGTGGTCTCCACGGTGTGGGTGTAAGTTGTGTGAACGCTCTTTCCTCAGATTTTGAGGCCTTAATCCACCGCGATGGAAAAATTCATCAGATGGCGTTTCAGCGCGGTATCACAACAAAACAGCTGAGTGAAATCGGTAAGACGGACGTCACGGGTACGGTTATCCATTTTATGCCCGACAAGGAAATCTTCCGGCAGTCCATAGAATTTAAGCTCGAAATTATTATTGAGCGGATGCGCGAACTGGCGTTTCTGAATCCGGAAATCACGATTGAAATCAACGATCTGCGGGAAGAAGAGCCGATTCAGGAGATTTTTCATTTCGACGGCGGCGTAATCGATTTTGTCCGTTTTCTGGATGAAAACCGCGAGCCGCTGATGGCCGAACCTATCTTTATCGGCGGTGATCTTGATGACGTTCCTGTGGCCCTGGCCATGCAGTACAACAAATCGTATTCGGAGAATGTCCACTCCTTTGTAAACAATATTAACACGCATGAAGGCGGAACGCACGTATCCGGTTTCCGGCGTGCCCTCACCCGTGCCCTCAAAAATTACGCCGACCGTAACAAGCTGATAAAAGGGAAAATAACCATCAGCGGCGAAGACTTCAGAGAAGGCCTTACCGCTATTTTAAGTGTGAAAGTGGCCGAGCCTCAGTTCGAGGGTCAGACCAAAACCAAGCTCGGTAACTCCGAAGTTCAGAGCGCGGTAGAGGTGCTGGTATATGAGAAAATGATGGAATTTCTCGAACAGAACCCTAAAGTAGCCAAAGCCATACTCGAAAAGGTAATCCTTTCGGCCGAGGCCCGTGATGCAGCCCGGAAAGCGCGTCAGCTGGTACAGCGTAAAAGCGCAATGACCGGAGGCGGACTGCCCGGAAAACTGGCCGACTGCTCGATCAACGATCCCGAGCATTGCGAAATCTACCTTGTGGAGGGCGACTCGGCCGGCGGATCGGCTAAATCGGGCCGTAACAGAAGCTTTCAGGCGATTCTGCCCCTGCGTGGTAAAATCCTGAATGTGGAAAAAGCCCGGATCAACAAAATTCTGGAGAACAATGAAATCCGGGCCATGATTACCGCCCTGGGTATCGGTATAGGGGATGAAAACGAGGCGGACATCACCAAGCTTCGTTACCACAAAATTATCATCATGACCGATGCCGATGTGGACGGCTCCCACATTCGTACGCTGCTGCTCACCTTTTTCTATCGTCATATGAGCCAGCTCATCGAAAACGGATACATTTATATTGCCACCCCGCCTCTCTACAAGATTACGCAGGGCAAGAAAATAGAATACGCCTGGGACGATGATCAGCGCGACGGCATTCTGAAGCAGATGAAAAAAGCCTCGCAGAAAAAGGTGGATGTTTCACGCTACAAAGGTCTCGGCGAGATGAACCCCAATCAGCTCTGGGAAACCACGATGGATCCTGAGACGCGCACGCTTCAGCAGGTGTCTATTGAAAGCGCAGCTTCAGCCGATCGTCTTTTCTCCGTTCTTATGGGAGATTCGGTGGAACCGCGCCGCGCCTTTATTGAGCGCAACGCCAAATACGCCAAACTCGATATTTAAGCAGGTGCGAAAGTCCGGAACGGGTGTCAGGGTGATGCCTTCCGTGCCGCAATTCTGCGTGTGTAACTGCTATTTACCATTCAAAAAAAGCATTTAAATGGCTCGCGACAACATAATTAAAGTAAGTATTGAAAACGAAATGCAGTCGTCCTACATCGATTATTCGATGTCGGTGATTGTATCCCGTGCACTGCCCGATGTGAGGGACGGCCTCAAACCGGTACACCGACGCGTGCTTTACGGCATGAGCGAACTCGGCATGCTACACAATCGTCCGTACAAAAAAAGCGCCCGTATTGTAGGGGAAGTGCTCGGTAAGTATCACCCGCACGGTGACTCGGCCGTATATGATACCATCGTACGTATGGTGCAGGATTTCTCGCTGCGCTATCCGCTGGTGGACGGGCAGGGTAACTTCGGCTCGGTGGACGGTGATTCCGCCGCAGCGATGCGGTACACCGAAGCCCGGATGAAGCGCATCGCCGAAGAGCTGCTTTCCGACCTGAATAAAAACACGGTCGATTTCCAGCCGAACTTCGATGATACGCTGACCGAACCCTCGGTGCTGCCGTCGATGTTCCCGAACCTGCTTGTAAACGGCTCCTCCGGTATTGCCGTAGGTATGGCCACCAACATGGCTCCGCACAACATGCGGGAAGTGGTGGACGGAACCAAAGCCTATATCGACAATCCGGATATCGAGATTGATGAGCTGATGAAGCACATTACGGCTCCGGATTTTCCTACCGGTGGTATTATTTACGGATATGACGGCGTAAGAGAAGCTTACAACACCGGACGTGGCCGCGTTGTGATGCGTGCGCTGGCAACCGTGGAAGAGCTTCGCGGCAGCCGAGAACAGATTGTCGTTACCGAAATTCCGTATCAGGTGAACAAGGCGACGCTCATCCAGAAAATCGCCGAACTGGTTCATCTCGATAAGATTACAGAGATATCCGACGTCCGTGATGAGTCCGACCGCGACGGAATGCGCATCGTAATAATGCTCAAACGCGGGGCGATCCCGAGCGTGGTGCTCAATCAGCTGTATAAGTACACCCAGATGCAGCACACCTTCGGTATCATCAACCTGGCGCTGGTTAAAGGCCGCCCGCAGGTGATGCACATCAAAGATTTGATCAAGCATTTTGTTAATCACCGGCTGGAAGTTATCATCCGCCGGACAATCTACGATCTGGACCAGGCCGAAGCGCGCGCGCACATTCTCGAGGGGCTGAAGATTGGCGTCGATAATCTCGATGAGGTTATCAAAACCATCCGGGCATCCAAAAACGTGCCGGAAGCCAACGATCAGCTTCGTCGTATGTTCGGCCTTACCGACCTTCAGGCCAAGGCGATTCTGGATATGCGTCTGCAGAAGCTTACGGCTCTTGAACGTGATAAAATTGATCTTGAATACCGCGAAATTATTGAACAGATTCGCGAATTCCGCCGGATTCTTTCCAGCACCGACGCACAGAAGGAGATCATCAAGCAGGAGCTTGACGGAATCAGGGAGCGCTACGGTGATGAGCGCCGTACCAAAATTGTCTATTCGGCCGACGACTTCAATATTGAAGACATGATTGCCGATGAGGATGTGGTGGTTACCATCTCTAATAACGGTTATATCAAGCGGACCCCGGTAAGCGGGTTCCGCAGACAGAAGCGTGGCGGCAGCGGAATGAAAGGTGCCACTACCAAAGATGAAGAGTATGTAGAGCATCTTTTCGTGGCGACCAACCACAATTACATTCTTTTCTTTACCGAGAAGGGCAACTGCTACTGGCTCAAAGTCTATGAAATCCCGGAAGGTACACGCATCAGCCGCGGCAGGGCGATTGTGAATCTGATTCAGCTTGAAAAAGATGATTCCATAAAGACATTTGTGCCGATCAAAACGCTGGAAGATGAGGAGTATGTGAAAAATCACAACATCATCATGGCTACCAAAAAAGGCGTGGTGAAAAAGAGCTCGCTCGCTGATTACAGCCGTCCGCGCAAGAACGGCATTATCGCCATAAAAATAGACGACGGTGATGTGCTGCTCGGCGCCAGTCTGACCAACGGCAACAGCACCATTCTTTTAGGTGCGAAAAACGGCCGGGCCATCCGATTTATGGAGACGGATGTGCGCGAAATGGGCCGGAATACACGCGGCGTGCGCGGCATCAGCCTCGACCACAAAAACGATGAAGTGGTGGATATGGTGGTGGTTCAGAATACCAATGAAGCCACGGTACTCGCCATTTCTGAGCATGGATACGGCAAGCGCAGCCTGGTTACCGACTACCGGGAACAGAGCCGGGGCGGAAAAGGGGTTATCACCCTGAAACGCACCGAAAAAACAGGCGACCTGGTTTCCCTGAAGGAAGTCAGCGACGGTGACGATCTGATGGTCATCACACAGAAAGGCAAGATTATTCGTATGCACTGCTCCGATATACGGTCTATGGGCCGCAATACGCAGGGCGTGCGTATCATGAGGCTGGGCGACGGCGACTCCATCTCCGGAGTAACCCGCGTTGCCAAAGACGAAGATGCCGATGACGAAATCAAACCGACGTTCGAAGGCCCGGCAGATGATGACGGACCCGATAAAGACAATGATAAGCCGAACAATCAGACTGATTTAGGGTTTTAATACTCCTGTTGCCCCGGAACCTGGTCTGTACCGAGTGTTGATCTCTGAATTAACTTGACCGGAGACGGAGGGCCGGGCAACGGAAGTAGTCCGAAATCCGGAGGTCGCTCTCGCTCCAATTTTGAATGGTGGATTACTGCGGTTTACAGGTTCAGAAGTTGTTATTGAGATATTGCTGGTTTAGCACATTGATGACCGGAGACCGAAGAC
>PXDL01000095.1 GCA_003566395.1 Balneolia bacterium
CACAAAAGGTACAATGAATTAAATGGTGGTAGATTCAGGGCAAAATATATGATCCCATAAATAAATCGTAAATCGCCTACAGAATTGAACTGCGAAAGTTGAGTGATACAAGTAAAGAGAATTAGTGAAATAAGCTTCGGGTACATTTTTTAATCCTTCAGACTGTTCACTGATACTGTTCTCTGTAATTACTGCATACGGTTACCTTTAAAACGAATACTTCACACTAAACGAGGGCTGAAATCCCAGATCCAGCACATCAACATGTAGGGGGCGTAAGCGTGGAATGGAACGTGTTTCATCGAAGCTGAACGCATAGGTTCGATACCAGACATTGTCACGATTCAGAAGATTGAACACTGAAAAACTGACTTCCAGCCTGGAAGCATCACCGAACACGTGATGATACTCAATCGTTGAATCCAGCCGGTAATAGGCACTCAGACGCTCCTCTGTATCTTCTCCGAATGAAGCCGGAGAAGTTGGAGCGCCGCTCATCATTACCCAGGACAAATAGAATTTCAGCCGATTGCTGAATGCCGTTTCAAGCACCGCGTTGTAGGTGTGAGTTCTGTCCCAGTCGGCGTAAAAATCCTCTCCATCGAGCAGCCCCGGATTGCTGAAGACCATTCGCGAAAGTGAATAACTTTGTGTGAGTAAAAAGCGACTAAAACGATTACGAAGCGTTACCTCTACACCTTCTGCATCACCACTGTTTTCATAAAACCAGGGTGTTCCTGAGAAGGTATTTTCTAATGATCGGGTGTTCAACTCGTGGAATCGGAGATTTTCATAGGTTTTCAGATAGGCCTCTATTTTCAGGTACACGGCCGGATCGGGAATAAACTCGACACCGGCGGTAAACTGCTCTGCCGATGCAGGTGGCTGATCTTGAGTAGAGAGAATCCATACATCGGCTGTAGTTGCATTCTCGAGCGAAACCCGGTGCAAAAACTGGTGATTGATGGAATATCCTGCAAAAAAGGACAAGTTTGTAACTGGAGAGATGCGCGCCTGTAAGCGCGGTGCGAACATTAAGCGATCGCCGGGACTGAAATAATAACCACGTATCCCCGCGTTCAGCTCGATAAAATGTACCGGATTCCACTCGGTGTGAAGGTAAAGATCTGCAAGATGGGCGCTGGTTTGCGAAAAGAATGAAGGCCGGTCGAAAGAGGATTCACTATATTCACCGCGATAAAGCCGCCAGGTGCCTCCAAACGTTGCCGTTACCAGCCTGTTTTTGTACTCGACATCTTGATTCAGCTTCAGCTCATTCATGGAGCTTCGGTTTCCGAACGGGAACGTGAAAATGGTTACGGATTCATTTCCTTCATCGAAAGAGAGCCTGCTGTAAACAAAATCATCCTTCTCAAACTCGGTTTCATAGGAGCTGAAGCCGGCGGTGGTTGAGCTGTAAAAAGCGTTGAACAGCTCCTGCTCGTACTTAACACTCAAAAGTGCATTTCCCCACAGGTTTGATGTCGTTACCTCCTCAAATACAAACTGACCGCCGCTACCAGCCGATCGTGTCCTTCTCCCGGCAGACTGTGAGGTTCGGTCACCTCCGAAATATCCGCTTATAATAAACCGGCCGGCTGCTGTGGTTTCGTGGTACAGTTTTCCGTGCAGATCCACAAACTGTGAACTCGCCTCGCCCGGCTGAAGTACCAGGTCGGTAAAATCAGGATCATCGGAAGCTACCCGCCTGGGTCGATCGATATCGAGGCCCCACTGTATGAGCCGGGGATTATTGAACCAGGTTAACTGATCCATGTAGGATGTACGGGCAGAAAGCAGCCAGCTGCTACGGTTCCCCAGCGGCCCTTCGAAGGTGCCGTTTATGCTTGTATTGCTGACTCCCACGCTGCTGCTAAATTCATTTAACGATCCTGTGCGAGTAATAAGGTTGAGTGTGCCACCGGTGGGCGTGTCGATGCTTGCCGGAATAACCCCGAAGTAGTACCCGGATGACTGAATGGCGTCTGCATTAAAACTGTCGAGTAATCCGAACAAGTGGCTCTGATTAAAAATGCTCATTCCGTCAAGGAGAACCAGAAATCCGTCGGGAGTGCTGCCCCGTACATGTAGTCCGTTATTGAGGGCCGTTCCCTTCGATACGGACGGATGCGCCTGAAGTGCACGTATGGTGTTGGACTCCCCCAGCGGGCTGAATTTGGCGGCATCAATCATACCGGTTAGCAGCGTATCGGAAAGAGTACCGCCCGCAAATCCCGATACGATTATCTCACTGCTCCGAATGGTCTCCGGCTCGAGTCGAATGGTGATATCGTTCACCCGATTAGATTGTGAAAGATCAACCCGGACCTCCCGTTTTTTGTAGCCGATATAGCCGGCTGATAGAATCAGTTGTGAACTTTCCGCACTGCCCCGGAGAGAAAACCGGCCGGAGGCATTTGAGGCAACGCCTTTCAGTTCACCCGCCTCAGTCCATGTGAGGAAGGTTTCAAAAGAGCTGGGCAACGACCTGGTTATTCAGACTCCTTTTGGTGATTCCGGGCACACCACGTTTTTTATCTCCAATGAAGAAGAGTTCAAAAAGCACGAAGAGGAGATTGTAAAGGAAAAAGAGGTGAAAATTATGAAGCGCATCAACTGTCGCGGAGCAGCAATTGAGGCTTGTGTAAC
>PXDL01000256.1 GCA_003566395.1 Balneolia bacterium
CGGCAGTGTGACTGTCAATGGCGTTGCGAGCCAGGCAGGCACTGAAACGGTGGTGTTCAGTCCGGCCTTGTCGCTCAGCAGTTCCGAGACGTACACCCTGACAATTACGGCGGAGGGTGCCTCCGGCGGCAACAATACCGGATTGAATGCCTTGAGCATACATGGAGAGATCGGGGTGCCTGGCAATGCCGAATCCGAGATTATGATGATCGCCACCACGGCCACGGATGATTCCGGGGTCGAGTATTACTTCAGTGAGCTCACAGGTCGTCCTGGCGGCAGCGATAGCGGCTGGCAGGAGAGTCCGATTTACCTTAATACCGGTCTGATGCCCGGCACGGAGTACAGGTATACCGTGGTGGCACGCGATCGGAGTGCGAATCAGAATACGACCGCGCCCTCGGCGGTTGTCTCGGCCACGACGGAAGGCACAGCCCCGGAATATTCGGTAGTGCTGACCGACACGGACACTGTGCACGTGCCCGAGGGCGGTACCGCGACGTTCCAGGTCAAGCTTGCCGCCGAGCCCTCCGGCACGGTCACGGTTACGGTCGCACGCAGCTCGGGCGATGAGGATATCACGGTTGTATCGGGTAGCTCGCTTGTTTTCACAACCGGTAACTGGGATACATGGCAGACCGTGACGCTGGCGGCCGCGCTCGATGACGATGCAGAAAACGGTGTTGCCATCATCACTTGCACCTCGGACGACGAAAAGTACGATTCTGCGACCGTGACTGCCATTGAAATCGACAAAGACACCACGCTGACGGTCACGAGTGATGGCAATGGCACGACGGATCCTGCTGGCGCGATTGTCGTCGAGAAGGGGGCCATCACGGCGATATCCGCGACGGCGCATGCCAGCCACAACTTTTTGCATTGGACGGTGACGAGCGGTTCGGCCACTTTTGGAGATGCAGACGCCGCCAGTACGACCGTGATAATCAACGAGCCGGCTACTATTCAAGCGACTTTTGCGCTCAAGACCTACACGGTCAGCTATGCGGCCAATAGCGCGACTTCGGGCCTGGCTCCTGCGGACCAGATTAAAACGCACGGCATTGACCTGATACTGGCGGACAATACCGGAGGGTTGGAAAAGACAGGTTTTGACTTCGCCGGCTGGAATACGCAGGCCGATGGAAATGGCGTTGATTATGCGGAAGGTGGCACTTATGCGGAAAATGCCGATTTGGAGCTGTACGCCAAATGGGGTCTGGTTGCGCCAGATGCACCAACCAATCTGGTTGCGACCGTACATCCGGACCGCGTCGAATTGAGCTGGGATGTTTCGGTGAATACCGCCAGCAGCGTGGTGAAGCGAGCGACGTCGGTAGGCGGGCCGTTTGTGTCTATTGCAACGACAGCGGAAACCTCGTATGAGGATATCGATGTTTCCAATGGAGGGCTCTACTTCTATGTGGTGTCCGCAGGAAATGCGGCTGGCATGAGTGCAGATACCGATCCGGTTGAAGCGCAACTGCCTTCGGTGCTGCCGTTTGCGGAAGACTTCGAGGCGTTGGAGCTTGGCGATCTTGATGGTCAGAGGGGTTGGGTCGCCTCAGGTGTGATTGTGCAAACGAATACCGTTTACGAGGGTGGCTTGCAGGCGGCCGAGATTGTGGAAGGCGAGGGGTTCTTGCGACGCACGTTTGTCGATGAGCAGACAAATGTTTGGACAGACGTGTATTACCAACCGGTGTTTTCCGAAGAAGCACCGGATTCGATTGATGTGGATGCGACCACATTCCTGATCTTCAACGCGGAAGGCAACCCGGTGGTATACGATGGTCAGGTGCTGCGTACGTTCAGCGATGTGAATGTGAATGCGGGAGAATGGGTTCGGGTGACCGTACGCAGTGACTATGTTGCCAAGGAATGGGATCTGTATATTAATGAATCCCTGCTGGTGGCCGAGGGACTTGCGTTTTATGACACGGAAGCTATGCACTATCGCGAGTTCAGCTTGGCGGGCGCGGGCAGCGGAACCGTACCGGTCGACGATATATCGATCAATCTGGAGACTCCGTTTGATTTGCCGGCATTCTTTACGCTCACGGTGATCAGTGCGCATGGCTCGCCGACACCGGGCGTGGGCACGAACAGCTTTATGGCAAACACACTCGTTTATGCGAGCGTGGCGGGATCGCCGGAGATTATAGACAGTATAATCAAGTACGAGGTGACCGGCTGGGCCGGCACGGGTAGCGATTTGACGAGCGGCACGGGCACGAATGTGAGCTTCACGATAACAGAAGATACGACGCTTCGGTGGCAGTGGTCGACGAACTATTGGGTGAATTTCGAAGTTGTTGGAGAGTAAAGGGCTGGTGATTCCCCCTTTTTTTATCGATAGTCATGGGTTTTTTGAAGCTCAGAGATGTTTATTCACAAGTTTTGTGTTTTTTGGTAAGGTTGTTTATGTTTTCGTCGATCCTATTAAGTCAAATACCGGTAAGATTGAGAGAGTGGTTTATGTTTATACAGTGTGTGCATCGTATGTTGTCTTTTATCCGGTCTCGTCTGCCAGCTTATCTGTTTGTCTGGATTATGGCATCGAGTTTGTTGCTTACTGGGGCTAGTGCCATTGCACAACCGCAGGGCGGCCCGCCATCGGAGCCGCCAGGGTTAGTGCGTATCGGAGA